>DASZHC010000256.1:0-3613 GCA_035938215.1 Chthoniobacterales bacterium | reverse complement strand
GTTGCGATCCCGGTGCACAGCACGATGACCGCATCGAGGGGCGCTGGCCCGGGCGTTTCATCCTTGTCACCCAGCATGTCTCCCAAGCACGCGGCAACCAATGCCGCAGACCAGAGAAAATAAATTGCTGCGATTGGATGGCCCGCACCCGCTTTCGTGAGCAAAGCTGAAAACTCGACGTCTCAGACCGCCTGTCCATTGCCGGCAAAGAGATGCACGTGCTTTCTATCGAACGTGAACCCGATTGAATCCGAGTGGCGATACGTTTGGAAGCCGTTGAGGCTCAGAGTTAACCGGTTGCCGGCCGGAGTCATCCCATGGATATAGGTCATATCGCCGAGATTTTCGACAACCTCGATAATCAGTGTGCTGGCTCCGCGCCCGTCCTCGCAAACCTCTATATGCTCTGGACGCAGGCCAAGAGTCAGTTCGCTTCCATATGCGACATCAGCGTCACTTACCTTGTCCACAGAGATGGGATTGTTCGGAAAATCTGTGCTCTCAACCACGACAGCCTTTGCCGTTGAGTTCGAAACTCGAACTTTAAGAAAGTTCATTCTCGGAGCTCCTATAAATCCTGCGACAAACAGATTGACCGGTCTCAGGTATAGATCCTGAGGAGTGCCAACCTGTTCTATTCTCCCCGAATTCAGCAAAACGATTCTGTCCGCAAGGGTCATCGCTTCCAACTGATCATGCGTGACGTAGACCATGGTGGCCTGCAGCTCGCTATGAAGCTTCGAAAGCTCCACGCGCATTTGCACGCGAAGCTCCCCGTCAAGATTGGAGAGTGGCTCGTCAAAAAGGAAAACTTCCGGCTCGCGCACAATCGCGCGCCCGATCGCGACGCGTTGACGCTGTCCGCCCGAAAGCTGTTTCGGCCGCCGGTGTAACAGGGGTGTCAGTTGTAAAATTTCCGCCGCTCGGGCGACCCGCTCTTTGATCTCGTGTTTTGGACGCTTTGCCATCCGGAGCCCAAAACCCATATTTTCCTCAACATTCATGTGGGGATAAAGAGCGTAGGACTGAAACACCATAGCAACACCGCGACTCGCGGGGTCTTCTTTATTGACCTTCCTGTTGCCAATCCACACCTCTCCTTCAGTCGCCTCGTCCAAACCCGCAATGACGCGTAGCAAAGTCGTTTTACCGCATCCCGAAGGCCCTACGAAAACAACGAATTCCCCATCCTCGATCTCGAGGCTGACGCCATGAATGACTTGGGTCTGCCCAAATTGTTTGACGATATTTTTCAGTTTCAGGCTTGCCATAACAGAAGTGACAAAAGCAACCAGGAAGCGAGTGAGTTCCCAACCACCAGCTTCTCAGTAGGTAAATTCCGTAGCGAACAATGAAGTATGTTTTTTCGGGAACGCAAACATCGCTAGCGCGCAAAAAATCGCCCGTTGTAAGGAATCAGCGCGTCCGGCGGCTGCCAGGCGGCTGCCGGACGGGCTGAAAGCGCTAAAATTGTGATCAATGCAGGCTGAAAACATCAATTTTTTCGAAACTTCACGTTTTTCGAGGTGTTCAGGAGAGTGAGGTGAGTGTGAAGAGTAAGAGAAAATTACTACTAGCCTCGCTTTGGGCATCGGAAAGAAGGAGTCAAACCCCAGTCCGGTAGCCCAGGCATGCTGTAGTTGGTCGATGATGCTCTGAAAAAGAGCCGTGGTTGGCCAGGCTTCAGCGGAAAAAGAGATTAGCAAACCTACTTCAAACCAAAATCCGAAATTCATTATGACAAAACACATTCTGCTTCTAGCTGCAGTCCTCGGCTTTATCGCTCAATCCAGCGTTTTCGCTGCGGACCCCAGCCCAAGCCCAAGTCCATCCGCCAGCGCCGGGGCGAAAAAGACGGCAACCCATCATCACAAAAAGCATCACAAGAAAGCTGCTGAGCCGGCTGCTTCGCCTTCTGCAAGCGCAACTCCTAAGGCCTAACCGCATTTCTCCTGATGCTGGCGGCGTTCTGCTTTAAGAAGAACCCGCCCGAATAAAAGTCGATCAGCCCGAGCGAAATCGCCTCGGGCTGATCCTTTTTTTTGCCCGGAATCGCTTTTCTCTAATCGCCGGCGTGACCTTCGCAGCGCGCTGTGCCATTCTTGGCGCTGACGCGAATAGCGCTCCGTGTAAATCCGTCAAAGCCAATAGGAAACGCATGAAAGGGCTTGTAACCGAACTTCTAATTGCCTTGGCGGTGGCAACTTGCATTCCAAGCAACGCGCTAGGGGACCCACCAAAGCATCGTAACGGCGCAGGCGTTTCTTATTCTGAACACCGTCATCAACCCTATTATTTTCGCCGTTACTACTACGCCCCCCCGGATACCGGACGCGGGCACGGTCAGTTTAGAATTCGCTCTCATCACTAGTCTAATTAGCTTGGCTCATGACCCCGCACGTATCCCATGATCAGGATATCGTCCCCAATCCGTTTGTATCGAACGGGATCCAACCTATTCGGGTCCCCAATGGATTGAGCTCCCTTTCCCCCGATACTTGGTTTGTCGCCTCCCGCTAACAGCGGTGCAACAAAAGACCAAACCTCGTCGATCAAGTTCAGATCGGACAATTGCCCTAGAGTGTTGCCTCCCCCTTCGACCAACAGGCGCGTTATCCCCATGGAACCGAGTTCCTTCAGAAAATCCGGCCACACAACGTTGTGATAAACGATCGTCCGCTCGCGAAACTCATCGGTCAGCACATGCGAATCCGGGGGGATTTTCCCGGATCGAGTAAGAATGATTCGCCATGGCTGCAATCGCCCGCGCGGTGGGCGTAAGCTCAACCGTGGATTATCTTGCCGGACCGTCTCTGCGCCCACAAGGATTGCGTCGACTGTAGAACGCAGGCGCTGGGTCAGTCGAAGCGAACGGTTGTTCGTCAACCGTTGCGATTCCCCTGGAGGTCGCGCGATCCGCCCATCAAGTGACTCTGCAAACTTGACTATGACCCATGGCCGGCCGCTCGTGATCCATTTGTTGAAGCCGGCATTCAACCGCCCGCATTCTTCCGCCAGCACCCCAGTGGTCACCTCGAGGCCGGCCTCCACCAATTGCTTGACCCCGCGTCCTTGATGCTTCGGATTCAGGTCGATTGTGCCGATCACAACCCTTGCCAGTTTTGCCGCGATGATGGCGTCGGTGCAGGGTGGGGTCCTGCCATGCGTCGAGCACGGTTCAAGAGTTACGTAAAGCGTCCCGCCCTCAACGCTTTTGTTTGTGGGCAACCCGGCCAGCGCTTCGATTTCGGCGTGCGGACCACCGGCTTTTTTATGCCATCCCGTCGAAAGAACTGCCCCTTCGCGAACAATAAGGGCACCAACAGCCGGGTTTGGACTTGTCTTACCCAAACCTTTCTGTGCCTGGCATAATGCCGCCCGCATGTACCGTTCATCCTCGTCCCTTCGGTCGCGCCGTTCCAATTCGTTCAATGGATACATATAGCCGGCATTCTTTTGCCACTAATCGTCCTCGTGCTCGTCGTCGTGCTCGTGCTCGAATGGCACAATTGGGTCTGATGAATTCTCGTGCACCCGAAATTGTTCAGGATCAAAACGCCCGAGCAGTTTGGGAAGCGTAGCCACGATGCGAACCAGCATTGCTTTGCCAGAA
>DASZHC010000255.1:0-7750 GCA_035938215.1 Chthoniobacterales bacterium | reverse complement strand
TTTGAGGTATTGGTCAATCAAACCGTGAATTTCCCGTCTTCGTGCCGGTGGTTCGGAGGGGTAGTACTCTTCAGCCGCAATCAAGCCTTGAGCGAGGATTGCCTGTGCCTTGGTGATGGCGCAAGCTTCATCATCAGTCTTAAGCGATTTCGCGTAACGCGTGCCGTACTCCGTCCATCGGAACCACCAAAAACGTGACCCCGGCATCCGGTAGAGCCCTTTGAGGCGATTTGGCGTTTTGGTTTTGGTTCTCACCAGGAGACAACCTAGACCGTCTAAGGAAAATGTCTACCACTCTACTCTACCAATCTGTGCACGAAGAACGTTTAGAACACAAAACGACCTAAGTATTTGAGCCGCTATCGTCCGATTCTAATCGTTTACGGACCCAAATTCTCTTCTGAATAAGAGAGTAATCACTTGAAGCAGAGAGAGTTACAAAAGAACGAATAGGGAGCGGGCGACGAGACTCGAACTCGCGACATCTTCCTTGGCAAGGAAGTGCTCTACCGACTGAGCTACACCCGCGCTTTAAAGAATTGAGCCTCCAAGGATGCGTTAGAATCCTGCGGAATCAAGTAATTTTTGGACGAGCATGTCAGAAGGCAAACATCCTGAATCGTGCCTCAATCGCCCTTGCTGAGCGGTGATTCGCTCTTTTTAGGAACCGGCTTAGGTGTTGCCTCGGAACTAGATTCAGAGAAATTTCTCACCTCATTCGCCCGCGCGGATTCGCGCAGACCCGGTATGGTGCCGTAGCCCTCGAAACGTGCGATCAGATCCGGGTCGCCGCTATTCGGCTGGCCGCCCGGCATTTTAAAGTCGAAAACGCTCACGCCGTTGCGCCGTATGCCTGCGTAGGATCGACCATCGCTTGCTCCGACGATGACGGGCTTTTTCGTCGATTTCTCGGTTCCCAGGTAAATCATGACGTGCGTAATCGGGATCTCGCGGTCGATCTTGTAGGTTCCTGACCAGAACATCAGGTCTCCGGGCCTCAGTTCTCGAAACTCGAAAGATTTTGAATCACGGCTGAGTACCGCGCGGAAATTACTATCCTGCCGGATCCATGCATATTGCTCGCTTGCATCTCTGGGGACATTCTTAAATCCCGACTTCGTCAGCACATAGTAAATAAATCCGGAACAATCCATACCGCCTGCCGAAGGATCGGATGATCCGTACGTGTATGTAAGATTCTGTTCGGTGAGCGCCAACGCGTCACGAATCAATTGCTGGACTTTCGGGGGTTGCTCGTTGAACTCGCGGATATCTTCCGGCTTCACTGTGGCCACGCTCGCCGGAGCCGGCGAAGGGGTAGGTTCAGAGTTTGCATCCTTCGGCGATTCCTCGGTCGAACCTTTCTTTGAATTTGGCGCGGGAGTTCCATCGTCCTCAGAATCGCTTTGCTGAATGGAATGCCTCCGATGCGGCCCGGAAGCTGTATGTTGACTTTTCCCAGCGCTCTTCTTGGTGCGATGGTGGCCGTATGAATTTTCGTCCGCCCGTCCGAACGAAGCCGTTAGGAACCACAGGAAGAGAATAGCGAAATTCATGGTTCGACGGCGCGCACGGTGTGCGCGGCTAGCGATCCATTGATCGCTACCCCCCTTTCGCCGGGCATGGCAGCTATGCTGCACCCGACGAGTCAGAGCATGATACGCTCTAGAAACGCAAACTTGCGATCGCCTGATTAATTTCCATTCGCTCCAGAGCGATTTCTGGATATCAACAAACACCTATCTAAAGATATCATTGAAAGCTTTATGAACAACGGTGCGATCGGGTTCGCAATTCCCAATTCTCTATCTGCCAAACTCAGGATCAACCACAGCGCATGATGCCGATGTCTTTTGAGAAGCGCTCCGGTCGTCGACAGAGTTCAGAGTCTGCAAAGGCTGACCAGGTGCCGCGAGCGAATGCTGGATGGATTGCACGGCTATCCTGGTCTTTACCAGGTGTTCCGGATGTTTCCCCTGCACAAAGGAAATGAGCGCTTCGCGAACATCGCAACGCAATGACCAGAGTTTGTCCGGATCTGCCGCACTCACCAGCACACGAATCTGCATTGAGGTCTCCTTTGCGTCCGTAACCACGAGTGCTTTCTTGCGCTTGTCCCAAGCCGGATGCGTCTCGATATATCGATAAAACTCCTCCCGCAGCTCATCGATAGGTAAATGATAGTCGAAGTACAAATATACCGTCCGCAGAATCTCCTGCGATCGCCGCGTCCAGTTTTCAAAAGGCTTTTCCAGAAAATAAGTGATAGGCACGATCAGGCGCCTCTGATCCCATAGCTGGACCACGACATACGCAAGGGCTATTTCCTCGATCTTCCCTAACTCCCCTTCTACCACGACCATGTCATCAAGAAGGATCGGCTGAGTTAGCGCCAGTTGAAACCCAGCGAACAAGTGTCCAAACGACCGCTGAACGGCAACACCTGCTATGACTGTGAAAATACCGGCGGAAGCGAGCAAACTGGTTCCAACGTGCCGCAAAGGAGCGCAAAAGATCAATGCTGTCGCCAAAGTGATGAAAATAGTCACGCACAGGATTGCCCTTCGCAGGGCTGACACTTCGGTGTAGAGGGCGCGGGAGCGGAGATCAACACCTCCTCTGATTTTGTGGACCTGGATGATCTTTTCTGCCGCTAAGTTGACCTGCCTGCATGCGAGGTAGCCTGTTGCGAGAATGACGATCGCGTTAATGATATCGCGCGAATTTTCCAGCACGAACTTCGGAAGGCTCAGCCGGCTTAATACGAAAATCGTCGTGACAAGTGGAATTCCTACCTGCAGTGCGTCTGCACAAAGAACCGCTACAACGCTCTCCCAATGCGAAGAATCGCCGGCGGCAAGCGCTCGAAGACGTCTGTTGCTCACATAGATCAGGCGCCCCACCAGTGAACTGATCGCCAGGACCGATATGACCTTGAGCATGGAAATCTGGCGCGGGGGCATTGCCCAACCAGCGTCCAGGAGCGGATCGAGCAACGTGCTCAAGTGCCACGCTACCAGTGTGTACATGCCGCATGCCCAAATCCACAGATCAAAGCGAGTCAGAAGAGCTCGCACGACGGCGGTTCTGGTGCTTCGGTCGTTTACCAGCGAGAGACGGTCAACCCGGAGCACCTTTGCCAAACGATCCAGAAGTTGTTGGACGATGACGAGAATACCGACGTGAAAAAAAATCGCCAGGATTTGGATCGGGCCGATTCCTCGAAATAGTTCCGCATGCATGCGGACGAAAGATTACATATGTATCACCTTTGTTTCAGGTTCATTTATCACGACGTCGACAGGGCCGCCTCGGAGACACGCCTGACATTTCTAGGGGGGACGGGCTGCGTTGTTTCGACCGTCCGGCTAATCATTTCTGGGCCCCCGTAACAAGGAGACAAATGGGACGGCGCGGAGGCCGTCCTTCCGGGGCAAATGGACATTAACAAAAACGGCCGCTCTGCTATTCAGCTGCCGAATTCCCGGCGAAATCCCGGGTTCGATGGCGGTTCATAGAACTCCCAGTTCTTATCTGCTTTCTTGATATTGACGTCCGGGTTCGAGTAGAAAATCTTTCCCACTTTTGCGTTGGAGCAAACGTAGAGCTTTCCTTTGTAGACGTAAAATACATTTGGGTCGATGTCCTTCAGTTTGCCTCGCATCATGCTATGAGCGCAAAAGCCGCCATATTGGGGGGCGTATTTCGCAGGACTTTCGTCGAATGCAGCTTTATCCGCCGCGGAGGCGAAATGATAGGTAGCAGTCCTGTAAGTGCTGGAGAATTTCGGGTCACCGTTCACGGGACGATGTTCCTTGAAATACGCCACCGGATCGTAACCCTTCAGAATTACGCCGTTTTGATCGACATTTACCTTTGGCTTTTTGACGGTGGCCTTCTTCGCATCTGCCGTGGCCGCTTGAGCAAGGAGGCCATGATCGCCAACGATCGCTGTCTTTAAAGCTTTTAAATCCTGCGAGCCTTCGGCTTTGACTATATGAGACGCGGCAATAGCCGCGAAGACTGCGACGAAAGTCGCAACCATGGGGCGATTAAGTCTTTTCATATGCACATTTGCAACTAATCAGGGTCCTTACATCTGCTCCGACAATCGAAAAGCATGGTCGGGAGATTTCACTCGTAGCCGGCTGATTCTTAACAATCACCGCGTGCGAGACACTCTGGCAAGACCAGCCGAAAAGAGGACTGATTTCAACTTTAAAAAAGGTTACAGAAAAGTAACACTTTCCAGCTCGACAAAAGCGCCTTTGGACTCCGACCGCGGTCCGCCCAGCGCAGATGTGCCGTCTCGCATATAATGTTAATGTCGCCGCGGGTCAGGTGGCTGTTTTTCAGGGCGCGAGATAGCGGGACAGAACCTCTCCTGTTAACACTCGACATGAATTTGCGCAGCCGATAATGAGATCGGGTGCGAACCTTCGGCATTTATGGCGCTGACTCTGTATTTCCTTCGGCATGGCCAGACGGCCATGAGCCGAGACGACATCTTGTGCGGTTGCGGCGTGGATCCCGATCTGACTTCAGAAGGTGCACAAATGGCCCGGGAATTTGGCGAGGCTTATCGCGCATTTCCCTTTGAGGCGATCTTTTGCAGCCCGTTGCTGCGAACCCTGGCAACTGCCCAGCCGATTTCTGAACTGAGGGGGCTTGTACCTGAAATCAGAGAGGATCTCAAAGAAATGGATTACGGAAAGTGGGAAGGGCTCTGCAGAAGAGAAGTGATGCAGAAATATCGCGACGACTATCTTCGCTGGGAAGCCGACCCCGCATGGTATCCGCCCACGGGAGGTGAAACAGCCAACGCATTAGCGCGGCGAGCGCTTCGCGTAGTCGAAGAGATTGAGAGACGATTTGAAAAGGGGGCTATTCTCGTTGTTTCTCACAAAGCGACAATTCGCGCACTTCTTTGCGCTCTCTTTGGTATTGACGTTTGCCGGTTTCGTCATCGATTCGATTGCCCGGTCGCGAGCCTTAGCGTGATTGAGTTTGGCAATCATGGTCCACTCATGCGTGCTTTGGCGGATCGGAGCCATCTCAGCGAGCAAATGAGGATGCTCAAATGAAACCATATTGCGCTGGCTCATATTCAGATAAACTTTCGCCTGAATGGGACCGCAGCAGGCGCTCGAGAAATATTTCGGGTTTCGTGAATTCAGAGCTCCACAGGGCGACGTAATTTCCGCGATATTGAACGGAGAAGACGTTGTGGTGGTTATGCCAACCGGAGGCGGGAAATCACTCTGCTATCAGCTTCCGGCGATCCTGCTCGATGGCGTAACAATCGTTGTCTCTCCTTTGATCGCATTAATGAAAGATCAGGTCGATGCCCTTCAAGCGCGAGGGATCTCCGCAACCTTGATCAACAGTTCAGTTCCGGGTCCAGAACAGCGGGAACGCATTCGTAGAATGCGCAATGGAGAATACGATCTCGTCTACATCGCGCCGGAGCGACTCAGAAGCCGATCCTTTGTCCAGGCGCTCGGTCAGATCACGATCGCGTTCTTTGCCGTTGACGAGGCCCATTGCATCTCCCAATGGGGACATGACTTTCGGCCTGATTATTTCCGCCTCGGACCAATCTTGAGGGAGCTCGGAAGCCCGCAGATGGGCGCATTTACGGCGACGGCGACGGAGGAAGTGCGGGGCGATATCCTGAAGAGGTTGGGCCTCGAGAACCCGCGCATCTACATTGCTGGATTTGCCCGCCCAAATCTGAGCTTCATCGTGACCGAGGTGCAGGGCGAAGCGGAAAAATATGATCGTCTCCGGGAGGTCACACGTCGTCACAAAACCGGGATTGTCTACTGCGCGACCCGCAAACGGGTGGATGAAGTAACCGAATACCTCAAGTCAAGTGGCATCAAAGCTGTGAGTTATCATGGTGGTTACGACGAAGGCGCCAGAGAGGAAGCTCAGAATCAGTTTACGCAAAACCGTTGTGACGTTGTTGTGGCGACTAACGCGTTCGGAATGGGAATCGATCGCGCTGACCTTCGATTCGTTCTTCACTTTGAAATACCGGGCTCGCTTGAAGCGTATTACCAGGAGGCAGGCCGCGCCGGCCGGGACGGGGAGCCTGCCGAATGCGAGTTATTGTTTAACTACGCGGATACGCGAATTCAGGAATTTTTCATCGATGGAAACAATCCCGGCCTTGACTTGATCCGAAAAGTTTATTCGCTCCTCGTTCTGCTTGCAGATGAGGGAGGGGAGATCGTGCTTTCGATTCACGATTTGGCGGCGCATCTTGATCAAGGGATGAATGAAATGGCCGTGCGCTCGGCTCTCACGACGCTCGATCGGCAGGGTGTGATTGAACGTTATGACATCCCAGGGAAACGCGTGCGAGGCACTCGCCTCCTGGGGCGAGACTTGAATCCTTTCCAGCTTCCAATCGATGCCGACGCGTTGCGCGAGAAGGAGAGGCGGGACAGGTTAAAGCTCAAAGCAGTCGTTGACTATGCATACGGCAGGGAATGCCGTCAGAAGATCATCCTTCGGTATTTCGGCGATCTGGAGTTTAAGGACTGCGGCGGGTGCGATCGGTGCAGGAACAGGCGCCAACAGAATTTTCGGCCACCTGATGAAAATGAGCTCCTGATTGTTCGTAAGGCTCTTAGTGGCGTGGCGAGAATGTGTTATCGCACCAAGGAAGGATTTAAACCGCGGTTTGGTCGCGTTCGAATTATCCTGACTCTTCTAGGCAGTCAGGCCAGGGAGGTGACCGACTACGGCCTGAATACGCTGACGGTCTACGGTTTGTTGAGATCTACGTCGTCCAACTATTTGCATGCACTTTTTCGTGAGCTGGAAGAGTCCGGCCTGATCTTTTCGACTGGAGGCCAATATCCGCTCATAGGCCTTACCGAAACTGGCATCGCAGTCATGCAGAATCGAACCTCTTTCGAGATGGCTTGGCCGGCCGAGCCGAAATCCCTTCGAGGAAGCAGGATTGTTGGGGAAATTATAGACGCTCCGTTTGACCCCGCTCTCTTTGAAGCGTTACGGAACACGCGGGCTGTGCTCGCCCGAAACGAGGGCGGGGTGCCGCACTATGTCATTTTCCCTGACGAAACCCTCAAAGCGTTCGCGCGGCTTAAACCGGGTTCCGTCGAGGAAGCGCGCAAGATCCGAGGCGTCGGAGAAATCAAAGCTGAAAAATACATGCCGGCTTTTCTCGAGACGATCGCACAGCATCGCTGACAAGGCTGGGTTGCGTACGCAAATATCTGCGGTTGTTCTATTTGTTAACATCCGTTGCCTGGGAGGGACGGCCTCTGTGCCGTCCCATTTTTCCCCTTGTTACAGGGAGGCCAGAAATCATTAGTCGGACGGCACGGAGGCCGTCCCTATCGAGCGCGCCGTCTCCTAAATCCCTTGGGTCTCGTTGCGTTCGAAAATGGGCCGCCGGCAAGGTGCGAGGAATTAACGACAAGGACTGTCGGACGGCAGGTTGGACACCTTCATCATTTGTGCGTTAGGTTTGGACGTGCGCAATTGGCTCTGGCACCTCACGATGAACACGGGTGAGCTGAAGAAGTGTGAACGGCAGCATTTTAGCGACTGGCATTGGGCTCAATTCGAGCAAGCTGGTGTTCTGCCTGGCCCAGTCGAAATTCCTCCCAATAGCAACTATTGGCTGTATACCGCGGCGAATCCGGGTAAAAAATGGGGCGCATTCGAATTTCGTCGAAATGTTGTGGGAGTAGGCCAGATCCGTCTCAGCTGG
>DASZHC010000254.1:0-3396 GCA_035938215.1 Chthoniobacterales bacterium | reverse complement strand
AGCGGCCCGCGGTGGTAGAGGTCGTAGCGTGGGCTGCAAGTAATGGGGACCGCAGTGAAAACGCCGACTACCTCTACGGCAAGCGACGGTTAGGCCAGATTGATTCGCGGATTCGCTTTCTCACGAAACGCATCGACGCTGCCGTGGTCACCGATCCCGCCGCTGCGCGGCAGGGGTCAGCCGCAACTCGCATCTTCTTCGGCGCAACCGTGACATACAAGGACGCCGCCGGCCTGGAACACGTCGTCTCGATCGTCGGCATCGACGAGGTGGACCTCGACCGCGGCTACATCAGCTGGCGCTCGCCTCTCGCTAATGCGTTGATGAAGGCGAGCCCCGGCGACCGCGTGGAACTGCGCGCGCCAGCGAAGACGGAGCATCTCGAGATCATCGAGGTCGAGTACGCGCCGATTCCGATGGATCCTTTCCGCGAACCGCTAGGAGCTCAGTCGACGCGCAAGGTCGAACGCTCCTAGACCAAGCCGCCCGACTCTGAGCGTTCCTCCGATCTTTGTCGTTTTTGCACATTGTGTCGTCCGGAGCTGGACAGCGAAACGTTTACAATAACTGCTCGGTGATTCCTACAGTCAAATTAGCTTATGTCCGGCGATTCTGAACGAATCAGGGGCGATGCGGAAGTTATTCCCAAAACCCAATTCGTATCGTTACTTCCGGCTTGCTGGCGATCCGGACGGAACCACCTCAATTTCCCAGAACTGGAATGATGGGTATTAATCGAGGCCGAGCGAAGTTCGTGAACAGGCGCGCAAGGTTTCTAGCAAACCATAAGTTTGCCCGAAGTGACATCGTGAAGATTTCACGATCAAAGGGACGCTCGCAGTGCTAGCACATCGCGCATCGGGGGCTTTCCGAAGAAGCGCTTGTACTCCCGATTGAACTGGCTTGGACTTTCGTATCCTACCGCAAAGGCTGCACTCGCAGCATCAAGTTCCTCGGTGAGCATCTTCTGCCGCGCTGTATGGAGCCGAAGCTGTTTTTGAAACTGAAGCGGACTCATTGCTGTGAGACCACGGAAGTGATGATGCAGAGTTGATCTGCTCATACCTGCCATCAACGCTAGCTCATTCACATTCAGCGCCTTCTCGAAGTTTTTACGCAGCCAAGTGACCGCCTTAGCGGTTAGATAGCTTTGATCCGCCATTGTTGCAACCGAACGAAGACGATCTCCTTGGGGTCCCTGCAGAAGCCGGTAGATGATTTCTCGCTGGAGCGCCTTGCCAAAGAACGGGACATCCTCCGGAGCGCCTAAAAGCTGAACCATGCGTAAGCATGGCGTAAGCAGTTCTACCGTCACTTCCCCAAGAACCATGCCGCGTGTTCCAACGGGCGGTGCAGAAATCCGCACCTCCTCTGTGTGGAGAACGTCACGGACTATGCTCATGTCAAGCTTCAGGAAGAAAGCGAGGTAGGGCTTCTCCACACTGGCGACGGATACTCGGCTGACGATCGGAAGTTCGATGGATGTGAGGAGGAAGGTTGATTCGCCGAAGACATAACTCTGTTTGCCCAGCTCGACCCGCTTCTTTCCCTGCGGAATAAGAAGCAGACTTGGCTCATAGCTACAGGGATTCGGTGCGGTAGGAGCCGTGTTTCGATACAGCGCAAGTCCTGGCATCTCGGTTGACAGACCGGCGGCACCATCCAGCACTTTGCTAATTGATCCAGCCAGCTCTTTAAGCACCCGCGTGACACTTGGATCGTTGCTTTTATAGGCCATTACTCATATTCCTCAACCTCTCGAAGATAAGGGACAAGCGCGGCAAGCGCAAAGATTTTTCACCCGCCTCGGACAAATAGGCAATGATTTCAGTCGATCAGGCTACCGGCAAACGAGAGTTTCGACCTAACCTTTGAGTCGGGGAAGAAAACATGAAGACGCGAAAGCTTGGAACCCTGGAAGTATCGGAACTCGGATTTGGCTGCATGAACTTGGCCACAAACTACGGCCCAGCAGTCCCCATCGACGACGCCATCCAAGTCATCCGTGCGGCACACAGCAACGGTGTGACGTTCTTCGACACCGCTGAAGTCTACGGACCTTACATGAGCGAAACCATCGTCGGCGGCGCGCTCGAACCGTTCCGCAATGAGGTGAAGATCGCAACGAAGTTTGGCTTCGACCTCACCGACAAGGGTGGTCTGAACAGCCGGCCCGATCACATCAAGAGAATGGTGGACGGGTGCTTGAAGCGTCTCCGGACGGACCGCATCGATCTCTTCTATCAACATCGGGTCGATCCAAATGTCCCAATCGAGGACGTTGCGGGTGCCGTGAAAGAGCTTATCGAAAACGGCAAGGTGTTGCATTTTGGCCTCTCGGAAGCCAGCCCCAACACCATCCGCAAAGCACATGCCGTTCAGCCTGTCGCAGCGCTCCAGACAGAGTATTCGCTCGTGAACCGCGACCCGGAAGAGAATGGATTGCTCGATACCTGCGAAGAACTGGGAATCGGCTTTGTGCCCTGGGGCCCGATTGGCATGGGCTATCTGACGCAGAAGCTTGGTGCACAAACTAAGTTCGATCCGAAGTCGGATCTGCGTTCTGGATTTGATCGATTCCGGCCGGAAAACATAACCGCGAATAAACCGTTTGTCGATCGCATCACCGAGCTCGCGAGGAGAAAAGACTCTACGACGCCGCAGTTGTCACTTGCATGGCTGCTGGCCCAGAAGCCGTTCATCGTCTCGATCCCTGGAACGGGCAAGGTCAAGCACCTTCAGGAGAACATCGGATCCACCAAACTTGTACTGACTACGGAAGACATGAAAGAGATCGCCAGTATTTTGTCCGAGTTCAAGGTGCATGGCGGTCGTATGAACGAACAACAGATGAAGATCGTTGAGCAATAGGGCTGATCCGCGGGACGCGCTTATAGATAAGTCCTGAGAAACGGCGTTCTGGAAAGTTGCAAGTTCTTGCGGACGTATCACGGGCTAACAGGAAGCTATCGTCGTCTGGTCGTGCAGCGAAACAACGTTGCCGCGACAGCTTATTGTACCTAGATTTGGCAGAGTTACTCTTCAGTTTCAATGGCGCGGGCGGATGATGCCCGGGTGAGTTTTGGTCGAGAGCTTAGGGCAGGGAAGCGAATTGAATTTGACCATCGACTCTCGGGTTATACGATTGACGATCAAACTCTAAGTCTTGATGATTCAATTGCCCTTACAGTTGGTCGACCCCCAAACCACCGCCAAAACGTGGGATTTTGGACGCTAGTTGGACGTCCAGATCTGGGGTGAACCCCTAAGATGGCACAGTTTTTTTGGACACAGCTTCCGCTTTCGTAAAAGTCTCCTTGCATCTTCTAGCAACATAAGGGGGCGATTCCCCCCTGCTGTTCTCATCGTTGTTCTTGAGACGTAACAGAGATTAAG
>DASZHC010000253.1:0-24725 GCA_035938215.1 Chthoniobacterales bacterium | reverse complement strand
GCACGGTTATCCGGCAGATCCAAGGTGCTTTCAAAACCTTGTTGGAGTGTGTAAAAACATCTTTCAATTTTACCCTTGCTCCAAGCGGAGTAAGGCTTGGCGTGCAGTAGCCGGATCCCAAGGTTAGCGCAAATGATCTGTGTATGTTTGTTAATAAATGGTCCGCCTTGGTCGGTGTAGAGCTTATACGGGATCCCGCGACGCTGGACTGCTTGCTTTAGCGTTTGATGGAAGGCATAGCTGTCGGCTGTTAGGTAGTAGGCGCCGTAAACAATCAGACGCGAATGATCATCCAGAATCAGGCATAGGTGGGTCGTGAGGACTTTGCCATCGATGTTAAGTTTTGGACCGGGTGAAAAATCCGTCATCCACAAGTCATTAACAAAGGGTGCTTCAAAGGCCTTGGTCGGTCCGGTTTCCAGTCGTCCGCGCCGCAATGAAGCTGCATCATAACCCTTGGAGCGAAGGAAACGGTAGATGGTCCTCATCGACGGCAGTTGTTGACCGGCTTGGGTCCAGCGCTCGTACAGTACCTTCAAGGGGATCTCGGGATACTGACTTACTTGGCTTAAGAGCCATTGACCAACTTAACCGCTCGAATGCGTCCAGTGAAGTGAAATTCCGCCGCGCGTCGGCTCGATTGATTGGCGAGGAGGGTCGTGGGATAGCGGCGATTATGGAAATGGTGCGGCATACGCGGCTCGATTGCGCCCTGGGATCGGCCGCGTCGATGCGGAAGGCGGTTGCCGAAGCGACTCATCATGCAGCTCATCGGTGGGCGTTCGGTCGACTGTTGATCGATCAACCATTGATGCGAAACGTTCTGGCCGATTTATGCCTGGAGTCGGAGGCGGCAACTGCCCTTGCTCTTCGTCTCGCGCATGCGTTTGATCGCTCACCGGAAGACGCACGTGAGCAAAAGTTTGCCCGGATCGCTACAGCAATTGCCAAGTATTGGATCACGAAGCGCGCTCCGGCGGTTGTAGCCGGGGCCTTGGAGTGTTTAGGGGGAAACGGCTATGTCGAAGAATCTCCGATTCCCCGCCCTATACCGGGATGCTCCGTTGAATTCACTCTGGGAAGGCGCGGGGAATGTCCAGTGCCTGGACGTATTGAGGGCGATGCATAAGGATCCAGGCACGGTGGAAGCTCTTCAGCAGGAGATCGCGTCCACGTGTGGTTTTAATTCGATTTTCGATCGTTTTGCCAGAAACCTCATCTTGGCAAAACAGATGCGAGCCGATGCAGAATTTGGCGCTCGCTGGTCTGTAGAGAAAATGGCGCTCGCTTTACAAGCAGCCGCATTAATAAGAAGCGGAAATCAAAGGATAGCAGACGCTTTCTGCTCTGCGCGTCTTACCGACAGTCTTGGCCTGGTCTTTGGAACGTTGCGGTCGAACGACTGCGTGGCGTTGCTTCTGGAACGGGCCCAACCAAAGGTGCAACCGGGCTAGCTGGCGTTCACAAATACCTGCGGATTCCATGACTTGTGCAAAGAACTGCCGATGTTCGTTTTTCATGGGAGGGACGGCCTCCGTGCCATCCGGCTAACTAAACTAATCATTTCTGGCCCCAATAAGAGAGGGGAAAATTGGGACGGCACAGAGGCCGTCCCTGCCCAAATGAACCTCGTCATGCCGGATTTGGCGACGCGGGAACTCGTCTAACGTTAGGAAAGCCTTTTCGCCTTCTTTAACGCACTCGGCCATGTTTTCCGGAACATTCAAATACACGCGTAGCAATGAAGTTTGAGCCAGCCTAGACTAGACTAAAGAGCGGGTTACCGGACCCGGCGCTGACCGGTTGACCAGAACGGGTTGCGCCACTCCGGAAGTCTCCGACGAAAAGAAGGATCATTACAGCGCGATTAGACAGGTCGCGATAACGCCTTCCCGAACCACCCCTTCGATCGTCGCGTTCACAAAGAGTGACTGCTGTGTCCCATTTTGATAACAAGCTTCAGCGATGGGGCGGCTCGAAATTAACAGCCGTAAACTGTCGATTTTCGGTGCGCTAGTTCCCGGAGCGCACCGGGCATTCAAACTCCGAACCCCGAACCCCAAACCCCAAACTCCGAAACTCACCCCATCAATTCCCGGTACGCCATCTGATCTGCGTGCATGCGTCGAAAAACGCGATATTTCGAGCGATGATATTCTCCAACTCGACCTTCTTCCGGCTCGATCTTCCTGCCCGCCGCGTTCATCGATTTCATCGCGTCGAGAATATTCCGAAAAAAGCCCGAAGCCACTCCGCCGAGTATTGCGGCGCCAAGCAAAACCGCTTCGGGTTCTTTGGGCAACACTAGTTTGCAACCGGTGATGTTCGCGTGCTCGCGCAAGAATACTTCGTTCTTCAACCCCCCTCCGCACGCGAAGATCTCTTTGATGGAATACCCTCTGGCATTCATCTCTTCCAGAATATGGCGCAGGCCGTATGCAATCGCCTGTATAGTTGCCAGGTAGAGTAAGGCCAGGTCTTCCACTCTGGCAGAAAGCTTCAGTCCGCTCACCATTCCACGCAGCGTAGGATCGGCAAGAGGCGAGCGGTTGCCATGAAAATCCGGGTAAACATGCAGTTCTTTCGTAAGCGCTCCTTCAAAATCCACCCCATTGTCGGTCCGCAGCCTGGACAACTGTTCATTGAGAAAGTCGAAGATTGAAATGCCTTGGGAATCCGCTTCTCTTTTGGCAGCGGGGTATGCGCCATGGGAGTAAATCACATGATCCAGAACTGCGCCGGTAGCCGATTGGCCAGCTTCAGTAAGCCAGTAGTTTGGGATCATCGCAGAGAAGTAGGGGCCCCAAACCCCAGGAATAAATCTCGGTTCCTGAGAGACTGCCATGTGACACGACGAGGTGCCGGCAATCATTGCAACGCGATTATTCAACACCTCTGGTGACAAGGTCTCGCCCTCGCCGACCGCGCCGAGCACGCCTAACCCGCCCGCGTGCGCGTCAATGATTGATGCGCCGACTGCTGTGCCGGGCTGCAAATTCAACTCCATCGCCGCGCGCTGAGATAACCCCTGCCCGACCGGCTCACCCATCGGTCGGATCTTCGTTCCAATACGCGCGTATTTTTCCGCCACCAGGTCGCCTAATCCGATCTGTTCCCAGTAGGAATCGCTCCAGCCGGCAAGATCCCCTTTTACCCGGTTGTGACCGAAATAAGTCCATTTGCAAACGAGAGAGCAGAGAGATCGCCCCGTATCGCCGGTTGCCCGAAAAGTAAGAAAATCCGGAAGATCAAAAAAATGCGCCGCCCTTTTCCATGCATCGGGAAGCCGCTCTTTGAGCCACAGGAGTTTCGGCGATTCCATCTCCGGAGAAATCACGCCTCCAACGTATTGCAGAACCTCGTGCTTCGTCCCATTGATGCGATCCGCCTGCTCGACAGCTCGATGATCCATCCAGACAATCACATTTTGCTCGGGACTGCCGGTTGGGCTCACCGAAACCGGTCGACCATCCGCTGCTAACGCAACCAGGGAACAGGTCGCATCGAACCCGAGGCCTGCCACCGCTTTCGGGTCTATACCAGCCTTTTCTACCGC
Organism: Chthoniobacterales bacterium; assembly: GCA_035938215.1. Lineage (GTDB taxonomy): Bacteria > Verrucomicrobiota > Verrucomicrobiia > Chthoniobacterales > JAFAMB01 > DASZHC01. The sequence goes on along the minus strand of DASZHC010000253.1, from coordinate 21,169 downwards.
AGATCGAACCACTTCACAGCACTGCTTCCAGATATTCTCCGAGGATTGCTCGACAAAGTCGGTTGCGGACTTCCACATTTGGATTGCCGACGACGCACTCCCTGTTTGGACACCTTTGCTATCGAAGACGCCGGCTCTCGCGCTTCCGGTTCCGACATCGATGCCGACGAAATATTTTTCTGCGGGGGGATTAGGCATGGCAAATCGTTAGTGCGGTTATCGATCGTTGCCAAGATTTTTGCGACAGTTTGCCTTGCCCGCGAAATGTGCAATCCTGAATTGTCTCCCGCGTCGCGCACTGGAGAATCAGCGGTGTGAGAAGTCCTTGATCTAGCGAGGCCGCGCCTCAGACGAACGAGATGTAAGGATCTCAAGGTAGTGTAGGGAGCAGTGACGAGACAACGATTGAAAGCCCTGTCGCCATTCCTTCCTTGCAAATTTTGACGAAGCTGTAGAATAGACGACCAATTAAATTCCAGTATGAGAAGCTATTTTCTTCGGATTTGTCTCGGAACCGCGGTCTTTTGCGCACTTCTTTCGGGCTGTACGACTCTAACGACGAGTCTTTCAAGGAAGTACGAGGTAGTGGCGTACAAGCCCAGGAATCCGAGCGCGGTTCGCGTCAAAGTATCCCTTCAAAACCGTATGGTTTATGTCATGGAGGGCAGCCGACCGTTGCTTGTCACACCAACGACAATTGGTAAAGCTGGGGCAACCACACCGACAGGTTCTTACCACGTGACCGGCAAGATCCGAAAGAAGCGCTCGGCGACCTACGGTTTTTGGGCCAATGGCAATTATGTAAGAGCAGGAACCAGCGATCATCCGCCGGGCGCCGGATATCACTATGTCGGTTATCCGATGGCATACTGGGTAGAATTCAAGCCTGCCTACGGTTTTCATCAGGGAGCTGTCTGGCCGATTCCCCATTCCCATGGATGCCTGCGCCTTCATCCGAATGCTGCACCCAAATTTTTCGCCCTTGTGCACGAAGGAACGCCCGTATTAATCGCTCAAACCCAGCCCGAAGATGCGACGATCGGAAAGAGCGCACCGCGTCCAGGCGATTATGCCGATCCGGATCCCCCAGCCACTTACCTGATCTCCGACGCCGTATTTGCTCCGCCGCAGGGTACCTTGCTGCAGGATTGATATTTCCGTGCAGCCGTTCGATCAGTGATTTGGCAACTACCATGTCCGCGCCACCTACAACGCCGCAAACACGAACCAGAAAAATCAACCTTCGCACACCCGACGTGATGGCGAAGGTTCAGGAACAGGTCCAATCTCACTACAGAAGTGTCGTCGTGGAGCGCATCCGCGCTAATGGTGGGACTCTAACCGTTCGCGACACAACCGTGCGCCTCGCCAAGCAATTCGGTTTTTGTTATGGCGTCGAGAGGGCGATCGATCTCGCGTATGCCGCCCGCAAAGTTTTTGCGGATTCACGTCTGTATATTCTTGGCGAGATTATTCATAACCCGCTCGTGAACGAACAAATCGGCGCCATGGGAATTAAAAATCTCCTTGGCAACGGACGCGAAGCTGAGATCGACGAACTGACCGCCGACGATATCGTTATCGTACCGGCTTTTGGCACCGACCTGATCACTCTAAAAAAAATACAGGAGCGTGGCTGTCAGATAGTAGACACGACTTGCGGCGACGTGATGAGCGTCTGGAAAAGAGTGCGCCAGAATGCGGTGGAACACGTGACATCCATCATCCACGGTAAGGCGGAGCATGAAGAGACCAAGGCCACGGCTTCCCGCGCTCTGGGACTCGGAATGGGCCATTACCTGATCGTTTTGACGCTGAAGGACACCGATTACGTCTGCGATTACATCAGAGGCGGAGGAAACAAGCAGGAATTCCTGGATCGGTTCAAGGACGCGTACTCTCCCGGATTCGATCCAGATATTCATCTCGAGGCCGTGGGGGTCGCAAATCAAACAACCATGCTCAGAGGCGAAACGGAGGAAGTTCAACGTCGAATTCGCGCGGCTGTCATTGATCGGGATGGCCCGGAACTTGGATCAAAACGCTTTCGATTCTTCGACACCATTTGCGGCGCTACCCAGGAGCGCCAGGACGCCTTAAGCGAGCTGTTGCTTGAGAAGATGAGCCTTCTGCTTGTCGTCGGTGGTTATAACAGCTCCAACACCTCGCACCTCGCCGAAATGGGCGAGGTCAAAATGCCGACCTACTTTGTCCGAAGCGCGAGCAAACTTGAGTCCGTAGAGCAAATTACACACTACAATTTGCACGAAAAGCGCGAGATTGTAACACGTGACTGGTTACCGAGTGGCCCTGCAACCATTGGCATTACGGCAGGGGCGTCGTGCCCGAACAATCTGATCGAAGAAACAATCCTTCGCGTCTACGAGTTGAGAGGCGTACCTGCGCAAGAAGTCTTGGCCGCATGACAGTCGGGGTCCTGCGTGGATTCGTTACTTTCTGCTGTCCACCATTTCACCGGTATTCGAATTCCTCGTTTCGCTGAGCATCCCATGGATGCTGCAGCGCTTGCATGGTCGCCGATCGTCGGTCTTCTCGCGGCGATTCTGACAGTCAGTTTCTATATTCCGCTCGCCGCGTTTTATGTGCCACCCGATGTTGCAATTATCCTCGCGTTGGTCGCGATCTCTTGGATTCGTGGCTTTAAAGCCGAAATTGATTTTTGCGACCTTTGCGACTCTTTTCTTGGCAGAAAAAGAAGGATCTCTCGGCGTTCGATTGCCGGCATTCCTGGCATCACGTGCCTGATCTTCGCAGCGCTGCTCAGATACGCGATCGCCCGACAATTTTTCCTTTTGGAGTCGGTCAGATTGCTTGCTTTGGGGACCTTCGTCCCTTTTGTCGTACCCTCGTTTAGTCCGGAAAGAGCTACCCGGATCAAATTTCTCGGAGGTTTTTGGTTACTCGTATCCGCCATCACCACTCTCGGCCCTGTGAAGCTTTTGAGCGCTGCCAGCGCATTGTTCGATTTGCGTGGCCCTCTGCTAACGTTTGCCCTTATCTACCTTTCGGCGCGCCTGACATTCCACCTCGCCGATGAACCGGCTCCTCTCAATGTCGCAGCGCTCCCCTCTGAATTGGCCGCCTACCTATCCTTTATCCTCGTCCGCTACCATTTCCTATAGACGGGGTCATGTCTCAATATTCAACATTCGGCTTTACGGGGGACACCCCCCAACCTATCCTACCCCGCATGGCTCGAGCCTTGCGCCTCGACATTGAGAACGGCTGGTATCACGTCGTAAATCGCGGAATCGAAAAGCGCCAAATCTTTCCGGAAGCTTTAGCAAACGAACATTTCATTGGACTGCTCGCCACGCTCCCAGAGCGTTTTGGTGTGAAAATTCACACCTACGCTCTGATGGGAAACCACTATCACCTTCAGATCGAAACGCCGCGCGCAAACCTCAGCCAGGCAATGCAATGGCTGAATCTTTCCTACAGCGCCTGGTTCAATCGGCTACATGAACGCGTCGGAGCTTTGTTTCAGGGACGTTTTAAAGCGATCCTCCATGATCCGGAGTCGAATGCGCTGACCATCAATCGCTATATCCATCTGAATCCCGTGCGCATAAAATATCTTGGAGGCCATGAAGGAAGGGCGGGCGCGGAAGAACGACTCGGCCCTGCTGATGCAGGACCCGGGATGGAGCTCGTCAAAGCCCGCATCGAGGCGCTGAGCGGTTACCCCTGGAGTTCATACCCAGCGTATGTCGGCACGGTTCGTTGTCCGGACTGGCTGACCACTGAAACGATCTACCGTCCGTTTGGCAAACCTACGCTGCATAGCCTTCGAGGCGCCTACAAACGGCAACTGGAAGAGATGGCCGGACTTGGAAAATGGGAAAGCGACTGGAAGGAATCCGTGAAAGCTTCAGCATTATGTGGCTCCGAAGAATTTGTGAAGGGCATGCTTGCGAAGCTGAAAGGGGATCGCCGGGAACAGCGCGGGGTTCGGGATAAAGAACGCCTAAGCCTGGGATGGCCTCAAATTGCTGAGGCGGTCAGCAAGGTCTGGAGTTGCGATTGGAACACCTTGAAACAAGAAAGAGGAAATGGGGCGTTGGCAGCGGCGTTCCTATTGGGGCAGCGATACGCAGGGCTCCGACTGGTTGAACTTGGAGAGTTTGGCGGGAACGTAGAATACCCAGCTGTTAGCGCTGCGATCAGCCGAATCGAGAAACGGCTTAAGATTGATCGAGAGCTGCACAACAAAGTAGAAAGTGTCAAACGAATGTTGAATATTGAGACATGACCCCGTTGCCTAGATGAGCCAGCGGTTTCTGATCGTAGACGGTCACAGCGTGATTTTTGCGTGGCCGGAGCTAAGGACGTTGCATAAGCGTAGAACGGCTTCAGCTCGTGAACAGCTGACCAAGATTCTGACCAAATATCAGGATTTTACAGGAATTCAGGTGGTTCTGGTTTTCGATGGAAAAGGAGCCACCATTACACAGGAAACTCAGCCGGGCGGAATACAAGTATTCTATTCGAACACGGGACATACCGCCGATGATCTCATTGAGAGGCTGGCAGCAAAGTACGGCAACCTTTACTCAATTACCGTCGCCACGTCCGATCGCCTTGAGCAACAGACAGCGATTGCCTTTGGCGCAGATTGCGTCAGTGCGGACGGTCTGCGTGATCTGATCGACAACGCTCAACGGTCCCTCGCTCTTGAAATCAAGCGCCGCAAAAAAGAATCGCGATAGGCGAGGAACGGAGACGGCTCTCCGCCGTTCAGGCGAGCGTGCAAACTCTCATCCTGCCTCGTAAATCCGGATGGTTGGATCCAACTCACTAGCCAACGCCCCGGTTACTTTTTCCGGCGACTCAAGAGGAGCAAGCGGACCCGTATTTTCAAGGACGATCAAATTGCATTGGCCAGCCGCCAGCCGCAGCCTGTAAGCTTGCTCAAGAAGAGGGTATTTTGCTTTGTTACCCCAGACGAGTGTCACTGGTTGGGTGACGTCCGCCAGTTGCTTTTCGAATTCCAAGTCAAATCGGCGAGACACCCATTGAAAAATCGCTCTCTCCGCTCCAAGCTGCCGGGCGCAATTTGATAGAACCTCGACGGTTTCGTCGCTCACCTTGTCAGGATCTGCGAAGCCAAAACTGCGGAGCCAGGAACGCAGCTGAGCGCGGCTCGACAAATAGCGATGGTAGAACATTCGGTTCACCAGCGGCATCTTTGCAAATAGGACATGGCTTAGCCGCATTTGTCCGCTGCCCGGCTCCATCGACCCAGTCGGCATCATTAGAATGAGCCGGCGAACGAGTTCGGGATGCTGAATGGCCAGGGCCGTTGCAAATCCGGCACTTTGTCCGCTCGCCACAATCGTTGCCGGTTCACCTCCGCATTTTGCGCCCAGAAATTCGCTTAATATCTGAATTTGATCCGCGGCCGATAAATTTGCATCCGTCCTCTCCGATTCGCCAAATCCGATCAGATCCAGCGCCAACACCTGATGCGTAGCAGCGAAGTGAGGATAGACCTTCGACCATTCGTAGGAAAAAGCCCCAATGTAGATACCGTGCAAAAACAGAAGCGGGTCGCCCTGACCCGATTCATGATAAACGAGCTGGCCCCTGCGCGTGTAAAAAATGCGCGTCGCAAAAATTGCCGGTGAAATCGCATCGGGAAGGCGAGGCTTAGAGCTTGGACGAAAGGCGTAACGAAAGGCCAAAACCAGCGCCCCGAGGAGCCCCGCACCAAGGCCCACGCCCCAAACCTTACGATCCCGAGCCAGCAGCTTCGACCACATGCTTAGTTCAATAATACTTTGCCAGAGCCAGGGGTCACCAGTCCAATCACCTTTCCCTTCGAAAGTCCTATCACTTCCGGGACATGGACCTTAGAAACGACAAGGACCATCCCGATTCCCATATTGAATACCTCGTACATCTCGTCAATCGAAACTACGCCACCGCGCTGAATCACCCGAAAGATCGGTGGAACATTCCAAGATGCCGTGTCGACCAGGGCGTCACAGCTCGCCGGGAGAATGCGAGGGAGGTTGTCGACAAGGCCGCCTCCAGTGATGTGAGCGGCGCCTTTAAGCCGGCCGTGTGGTATCGATGCAAGCAGCGGATGATAGTTTCTGTGAATGCGAAGCAACTCATCCCCGAGTGGTCTTCCCAGTCCATCGACTTTTTGGGAGAGGTCCAGCCGCATCTTGCTCAATAGTATTTTGCGAGCCAACGAGTAGCCATTCGTGTGCAAGCCGTTGGATGGGAGCCCGATCAGAAGGTCGGAGGGAACAATCCGACTTCCATCGAGCATCTTCTGGCGATCAACCAGCCCAACGATACATCCGGCCAGATCGTATTCACCCGGACGATATACATCTGGCAACTGAGCAGTTTCGCCGCCAATCAGGGCACATCCGCCTTCCTTACAGGCCTTTGTGAATCCTGAAATAAGCTGGTTGAAAACAAGTGGGTCCAAACGTTTAGCGCCGATGTAGTCAAGAAAGAATAAAGGCCGCGCTCCCGTGACGGCTATGTCGTTAATGCAATGATTCACCAGGTCCTGCGCAATCGACCCGTGTCTACCAAGTGCGATCGCAACTTTAAGCTTCGTGCCAACGCCATCGATACTGGAGACCAAAACAGGGTCTTTCAGTCCGCTGAAATCCGCACGAAACAATCCCCCAAAGCCCCCGATGCGCCCGAGCACTTCCGGACCGAACGTTGAGCGCACCTTTTCCTGCAGTCCTCTCTTGACCTGGTTACCGAGAGCTATATCGACGCCTGCGGCCGCGTATGCCTTTTTTGCCCTGCTCTTCATTTTAGTCCGGCGAACAGCTCAGGATGCGACACCGTGTCACTCAGCAAACGCGAACGCGCCTTCCGCCGTTCGATGATGAACTTGTCGAGCTCGGGGTCGATCGGCACGGGGTATTGTCCATTGAAACAGGCCAGACAGAATTCGTTTTTCGGTAAACCGGTTGCACGGACCATCCCTTCCATGTCGAGATAACCGATAGAATCCACACCCAGGTAACGAATGATTTCCTCCTGTGTGAACTGATTCGCCAACAGGTTTTTTGGATCCGGAAAGTCAATGCCGTAATAGCAAGCAAACTTGTGAGGTGGACAACTGATTCTCAGATGAACCTCCTTTGCACCAGCTTCGCGGAGATTGCTCACGCGCGCTCTTGCAGTCGTACCGCGGACAACAGAGTCATCGACCACGACAACCCGCTTGCCCGCAACGAGTTCCTTGATCAAATTCAACTTCACCCGGACGTTAAAATCGCGAATAAGTTGCGTAGGCTGCAGAAACGTTCTGCCGATGTAGTGATTCCGCACAAATGCGTGTTCGTAGGGAATATCGAGTTCGTGGCTGAATCCGAGAGCAGCGTAATTTCCTGAATCTGGCACCGGCACCACGATGTCAGCTGCTACCGGGTGCAACCTCGCAAGTTCGCGCCCCATGGCAACTCGCACTTTGCTCACATTGCGGCCGCCGATCTGGCTGTCGGGCCGCGCAAAATAGACATACTCGAACATGCAGAAAGCTTTGCCTTCTTCCTTGAACGGCCATTCAGACCTGATGCCGTCGTCGTTGATCACAACAACTTCGCCAGGCTCAATCTCGCGAATAAAATCCGCATGGATAAGATCCAGAGCACAAGTTTCCGAGGATAAGATAAATGCATCATCCAGTTTACCGAGAACCAAGGGTCGAAACCCAAAAGGGTCACGCACGCCAATGATCTCTTGTTCGCCCATCAAAACGAACGAAAACGCTCCCTCCACTTGCCGGAGGGCAGTCAACACATTTTCCTGGCCCGTGGGGCGAGCCAGCAAGTGGAGAATAATCTCGCTGTCAACCGTTGTCTGAAAGATTGATCCGCAAGCTTCCAGCTCTTCCCGCAACACTGCGGCATTTACCAGATTTCCGTTGTGCGCAATCGCCAATTGTCCTCGCCCGCAATCCACAACAAGCGGCTGAGCGTTCTTCAGCGTGCTCGAGCCCGTCGTCGAGTACCGAACGTGTCCGATCGCCCGGGTGCCAACCCGCAGCTGCTGCAAGTCTTTTTCGAGGAATACTTGCGAGACCAAACCCATGCCCCGATGAATGGTGAAAGGCTGGTTGGGCCCTTCCGCAGTCACCATCCCTGCGCTTTCCTGGCCGCGATGCTGCAAGGCAAAAAGCCCGTAATAGGTTAAGAGTGCAGCATCCGGATGGCCGTATACGGCAAAGACACCGCACTCATGTCGCGGCTTGTGCGATCTATCACGATTCATCGAGTCGACATGGCATCCTCAATCGAACTATACCATGTTTCGTAAAGTTCAGGAATGCTCCAACTTAGGCTCTCTAGCCCGTTTGTTACAACAAGATCAGGTCCTCCAACCAACCCGAGCTGGGTCAACGGAACGCCGGCAGCGGCGCAGAGCTTCTCTACCGCTTCCAAGTTTTCCTGACTCGCAGAGATTATCACTCTCGACTGCGTCTCATTAAACAGAACAAGGTCCATGCGGTCACTCGGGTTGCCGATCCGTACCGCAGCACCGACTCTTCTTTCGCCCGAAATACAGCACTCCGCGAGCGCAACTCCAAGTCCTCCCTCCGAGCAATCATGTGCGCTCCGCACGAATCCATGTCGAATCAGAGACGCCAGAGTCTCCTGCACCCGAAGCTCCAGCTCGAAGTTCAGCCGAGGAGGAAGGCCCTCTTTTCTGCCGTGCACAACTTTTAGATAATGGGTTGCACCCATTTCATCACCAATCGGTCCAAGGAGAAAAATTACGTCGCCGTGATTGCGCAAGGATTGTTGCGTTATCCAGCTTTCCTGCGCAACAACCCCGACCATTCCAACGGTTGGCGTAGGGTCAACGGCGCCGGTCGGATTTTGATTGTATAAGCTAACGTTGCCCCCGGTAACAGGGATATTGAATTTTCGGCATGCCTCAGCCAAACCTTCGACTGCTTCACGAAGCTGCCAAAAAATCTCCGGCCGGTAAGGATTGCCAAAATTTAGATTGTCGGTAACTGCCAGCGGTGCAGCCCCCGAACAAACAAGGTTACGGGCCGCCTCCGCAACAGCTATTCGAGCGCCTTCACGCGGATCGAGCTTACAATAAAGGCCATTACAATCGGAAGTTACCGCGAGAATCTTGTTAGCTTCCCGCACATAAAAAACGCCGGCGTCGGATCCCGGAGGAACGATTGTTCCAGCCCGGACGGTCTGGTCGTATTGGCGGAACACCCAGTTTTTCGAGGCAATTGTTGGGTGTGCGAGAAGCTCAATTAAGCTTTCGTGAGCATCGGATTGAGGGATTTCTTCGATACTCACTTTTTCTGGCTTCTGCGGAGCCAACACCTCGCGCACGTAGACAGGCGCTTCGTTCGCAAGGATATCCGCCGGAATCTCCACCTCGATGCGTCTTCCATCAAGCACCCGCATCATCCCGTCGCCCGTGACTTCGCCAACGAGCGCGTAGGGTAAATCCCATTTTTCGAAAATTTTCCGCACCTTCTCCTCCTGGCCTCGGTGAACGATAATCAACATTCTTTCCTGCGATTCACTGAGTAGGATTTCGTAGGGGCTCATACCCGGCTCTCGTTGCGGCACGAGTGCCAGGTCGATCTGTACTCCGGTTCCGCCGCGACTCGCCGTTTCGCAGGTTGAACAAGTCAATCCCGCCGCACCCATATCCTGAATTCCAGCCACACAGCCGCTTGCGAGCAACTCCAGACACGCCTCGAGGAGGAGCTTGCCCTTGAAAGGATCTCCAACCTGCACCGCAGGCCGATCTTGTTTTGATTCCTCCGTCAGATCGCGCGATGCAAATGCCGCTCCTGCCAGCCCGTCACGTCCTGTTTCTGATCCAACGTAGAACACCGGGTTACCGACGCCTTCTGCGGCACCTCGAACGATCTCCGAATGGCGCAGAACTCCTAGGCAGAAAACATTCACAAGTGGATTTCCTTCGTACGACTCGTCAAAGTAAATCTCACCGCCTATTGTCGGTACGCCAATGCAGTTCCCATAGTGCGCAATTCCGGCAACCACGCCAGCAAACAGGCGCCGATTTTTCCGGGCCTGCGTCGAACCCCCTTGGATCGGACCGAAACGCAGCGAGTCAAGGAGAAGGACCGGGCGCGCGCCCATCGTAAAGATGTCGCGAATGATTCCGCCTACTCCTGTCGCAGCGCCTTGGAACGGTTCAATTGCGCTGGGGTGGTTGTGGCTCTCCATCTTAAAGGCAACAGCCCAACCGTCGCCAATGTCGATTACGCCGGCGTTTTCCTCTCCGGCTTTTACAAGCACTTTCGGACCGGTCGTAGGAAACTTCTTAAGCTCAAGCCTCGTATTCTTGTAGGAGCAATGTTCGCTCCACATGACCGAAAACACCCCAAGCTCGGTGAAATTCGGGTTCCGGCCTAAGGCAGTTCTTATCCGCTCGAACTCCTCTTCAGTCAATCCGTGACTTCGGACGATCGCTGGAGTGATTGCGGTAGCCATTTATCGAACGGCGGCCAATTTGAGGTTCGCTACAAGCGATTCGAAAAGCAATTTTCCGTCTTCGCTTCCAAGACGGCGATCCCAGGCGCGATCCGGATGCGGCATCATTCCAAGTACATTGCGCTCCTGATTGCAAATACCTGCGATGTTCGCAAACGAACCGTTCGGATTCGATTCCGGGGTCGTCTGTCCGAGCTCGTTGGCATAACGAAAGACCACTCGATCCTGAGATTCCAGGATCTCCAGCGTTTGTGAATCGGCAAAATAAGAGCCTTCTCCATGTGCCACCGGCATCCTCAGCAGACGGCCCTTCTCCAGCTTCGCCGTAAAAGGAGTCTCTGCCGTCTCCGTTCTCAACCAAACCGTCTGGCAGACAAAATGAAGGGATTGATTTCGAATCAAGGCTCCGGGAAGCAAGCCGGCCTCGCACAGAATCTGGAAGCCGTTGCAGATACCGATAACCGGCATACCGTCCTTGGCCGCCGAAACGACCGCTTTCATGATTGGTGAAAACCGAGCGATTGCCCCGCACCGAAGATAATCGCCGTACGAGAATCCTCCCGGTAGAACAACAGCATCAAAACCCAGAACCGATGTGTCCTTATGCCAGAGATAATCCGCCTCTACCCGGACCCCATCGCGAAGCGCCCGCAAACAGTCCTGATCGCAGTTGGATCCGGGAAACTGCAGTACGGCGATCTTCATGCTCACATCTTTACCGCGCTAAGCTCTTGGAGCAAATCTTGCGACAACATGTTGTCGTTACAATTTCTGGCGACGAGGGCCAGATCGTGGAGGGTGCAGTGCATTTCGCGCTGGAGGTTTTGGTATGAAAGTCCAGGGGGTGGATGATTTTGGGCGGGGGCCGGGACGGGTTTGCATCAGCTGGAATCCGCAACAACATTGCACTTTTCGGCACAGGAAGAGTTTGGGTGCGGCGAGCGAGAAGTTGACGCGGTCTTATCAAGTATAGCAGCTTTACAACACTGCTCGAAGAGCCTCTTGTTCCAAGCGAAGTCCTGGAACTAGCCTGAAATCCTCCGAGCTGCCCGCAACGAGACGGCCGGCTCGGAGATCCGGCCCTGCCATCCTGAAGGAGCACGGCGGGCACGAGAAATTGCACCCAAGTAAGCGAACCTTGATCGTTTGAATCCAATGTGTCACCCTCGGGTTCGATCCAAGAAAGAATATCCCTCTAAGCATGCACCGAAGCGTTTCCCTTCTTTTGGCAGTGTTCCTCCTGAGCGGCTGCTGGTCACGACACAAGCGAAATGAGAACGCCTATACCGGCCCCCGCGAGGTCACGATCGAATGGCTGGGCCGCGGTTGCTTCCGGGTCACATCCTCTTTAGGGCTCACCATACTGACAGATCCGTTTAATCCTAAGCTCGCCGGCGGCTCGGTGAAGGCGGCCAGCGTGGCTGCCGATGTCGTACTGGTTACGCATGAGGATGATACGGCCAACTATACGGATCTGGTAGCCGGTTCCCCGATCATCTTTCGCAGCTCGATGGCGGCAGGGGTAAATCGCGCGAGCGGCGTCCTGGTTCGAGGAGTTCAGACTAGTTCGGAGAGCCTCGCGGTTTCCTCCCGCGTAAATGTTGCCTACACCTGGGCGATGGACGGTATTCGGTTCTGTCACCTGGGAGCGATTGAAGATGCGGTCAGCCCGTCGGAAGCATTGAACATCGGTAACATCGATATCCTGTTCATACCGGTTGGCGGACCTCAGAATTTCAACGACCAGAAACGAAGGATCACCATCGACCGGATCCGGCCAAGAATTGTCATTCCCATGAGTTATTCCGGAAGCTACTCCGGCTTGCCGGTATCGAGCGTCGTTCGGGTCAACGGAAATCGTTTCTCTATCACAAAGGCGCAACTACCTGCAGTGACCACGCTTTACTCGCTTTCCATTCGTTAGACGCATTTTCATGAAAGTTCTGGTAATCGGGAGCGGCGGCCGTGAGCACGCACTCGCGTGGAAGATTCGTCAGTCTCCCCGGGTAACAGATGTTGTCGTCATCCCTGGGAATGCGGGAACGGCCCGAATCGGGCGAAACGTCCGATTGAAGTTAGCCGATTTGTCGAAGATTCGCAGCTTCGCTCAGGAAGAAGGTATCGACCTCACAGTGGTAGGACCCGATGACGTTCTTGCGGCAGGTATCGTTGACATGTTTCAGGCGGCTGGATTGCGCATCTTCGGACCATCCCAGAATGCGGCACGGCTTGAATCTTCCAAAAGCTTTGCCAAGCGTTTCATGCTTCGCCACGGAATACCCACAGCGCGCTTTGCCGAGTTTGGATCCTCGGTGGACGCCAAATCGGCTATCGATCAATTTGGATTTCCGCTGGCGGTAAAAGCCGACGGCCTTGCTCTTGGAAAGGGCGTTATCATCGCAGCAAACCGCTCTGAAGCCATAACAGCCGTCGATGACATGATCGAACGCCGGCGGTTCGGGGAGGCAGGACGAAAAGTGGTCTTAGAGGAATTCCTGACGGGGACGGAGTGTTCGATTCACGCGCTTGTGGACGGGAACTCCTATCTCCTATTTCCTACCGCTAAGGATCACAAGCAGATTTACGACGGGAACCGTGGACCAAATACTGGCGGAATGGGCACCTGCAGCCCCTCTGGAAACCTGGATGACGCCAGCCTGAATGAGATTCGGGAGCAGGTTTTGGAACCCTTCATACGCGGCATCCAAGCTGATGGACTTGACTTTCGCGGACTGCTTTTCCCCGGCTTGATGCTCACGAAGGAAGGGCCGCGCGTGCTTGAATTCAATTGCCGATTTGGGGATCCCGAGGCGCAGGTGCTGTTGCCCAGAGTCAAGGCGGACGTTGTCGATCTTCTTGAAGCCTCCATTGACGGGCGCCTTCATTGCCTGAATCCCGATTGGGATTCCCGCACCGCGGTTTGCGTTGTGATGGCTTCGGGCGGCTACCCGGGATCATACGAAACGGGAAAGAGCATTTCGGGTCTGGACCATGCAGAAAAGGCACGTGGAGTGACAGTTTTTCACGCCGGTACTCAGCGCGACGGAGACAGGGTTGTGACGGCAGGAGGACGAGTCCTAGGCGTCACAGCGATGGGCGCCACCCTTTCGGACGCGCGTAAGAATGCCTACGAGGCGGTCGCAAAGATCCAGTTCGACGGGAGCTATTTTCGCCGCGACATTGGTGCTAGTTTCCCAGAATTATAGGATGAGTATGCGTTCCTACCTTTGTCTTTTCGCTTTGTGCGGAACCAATTTAACGTTTGCTCAACAACCGGCGGCCGATGCGACACCGGCAGACACCGCTCGACCGGTGATTTCTTACGGCGAAGGTCTACAGCACTCTATGCGAGACCTGATCAACCGGCTGAATCAAAGCGGCTTGCAGCAGGTGATTGAGCAACTCCGATCTAACTACGTCGATGCGAATGCGTTGACGAATCAGGAGATCAACCAGGCCACCGTGGTAGGCCTGATCTCAAAGCTCGGCCCAGGAGCCACCATCGAAACGAAGGCTGAATCGGAAAAGGCCTTGCCGAGCCGTCCGTTCAAAACCGATCTGATTCAAAGACAGTTTGGCTACGTACGGCTGGGCAGTCTCGCAGCCCAGAATCTGGCGCAACTGGACGATGCGCTGTCCGACCTGCGTACAAAAGGAGCAACTGGCATTATCTTGGATCTGCGTACGATGCCCCCCGGCAGCGAGTTCGATCTGGCGGCTGCTATTGCGGACCGTTTTATCCCCAAGGGAAAAGTTCTCTTTAAGCTCGTGGGCTCCAAAGAAGGCAGCGATCGCGTTTTCACCTCTAACACCGACCCGATTTTCTCGGGGCCCGTGGCGACTCTGGTAAGTTCGGATAATGCTGGAACTGCCGAAGCGATTGCCGGGGTTTTGCGGAGTCAGATCCATTCCTTGATCTTCGGCCAGAAAACGTCGGGCCGTGCGGTCGAGTACGCACATTATCCAATAGAGGATCGGCTGGTGCTCAAAGTCGCCGTCAGCGAGTTGGTCATTCCGGGATCACCGCCCATCTTCCCCAACGGACTTGCACCTGACATTGACGTTCCATTCTCCAAGCAGGAGCAGGACAATATCCTGGCGCTCACCGACAACGGCGCTTTGGACGATTATATTTTTGATGAGGAACGGCCGCACACAAACGAGGCCGCCTTGGTAGCCGGAAGAAATCCGGATCTGGACGCATACGAATCCTACCAAGCCGCGAAAACGGCGCAACGGAATCCTAAGGATATTGTTCTCCAGCGAGCGATTGATTTTCTGACCACCGTTGGAATCTACCGGAAATAATAATCGTCGGGGTCATGTCTCAACTTTCAACATTCACGCACCTTGCTTAACGAGTAGTGATCCGGCCGCGTCTTGTGCAGTGTGAATGTTGAAAGTTGAGACATGACCCCGACCTATCGGAATATTCTTTGACGGATATAGCCTTTCAGGACGGGAAACCACGCGAGCGCTGCGGCCCAGCACATCAAACTCTTCACCTCGCTCCTTGGAAGCTTTATTCCAGGATGCAACTTTGGCTCTTTGCCAAGCAAGTCTAGCGTGTGAACTCCGATAAACAAAGGAACCGCGCAGGCGAATCGTACCCGCGGCGGGCGAACCGCGTTAACATATTGCCAACCGCCCTCAAGGTAGCTTAACGCTCTCTGCCGCCAACGCTCCCATTCCGAGCGAGCCAGATTCGGATCAGCGGCGACTATTTCAAGGTTCGTGACTGGAAGGTACGATCTCCCCTGGCGTAGATCGTTCGAAAAATCGCGCAAAATGTTAATCAACTGAAGGCCGTTCCCAAAGTCTCGTCCCATTCCCAGTAACTTCGCCTCGGGCTGATCCGAATAACCTCTCCACTCCAGAAGACAAACTTTGGTCCAGAACTCGCCAACCGAACCGGCGACCAGGTAGGTGTACTCGTCCAGCGAACCGTCATCTGACAGTCCCTGGGTTCCGGGCCGCATTTCAAACCTTTGGATGTCCAGGGTCTGACCATGAATGATCTTTGATAAGACTTCCGCTATGAGTTCGCGATGTTGTGTCGCTATCAATCCCAAAGATTGGACAACAGGATTGATATGAAGCAGCAGGGTCTTTTCCGGACCTTCTGCCTGGTTGGCCAGGAAAGGGGTGACCTTAAGCGAAGGATTGAAATCGCCATCGCGAATCTGTTTGAGAAACTGCGCCAAAAACTCTCTCCGCAATTGCGGCTCCGTGCCATTTGCGTCGGCGATCGTGTCCGAAGCGCGAGCCAAAAGGTATGCCAGCGCGATTGTGAGCCTAATCCTTTTTGGAAGGAACCGAACGCTGATATAAAAGGACCGCGAAACGCCCTTAAGAATGCCAAATAACTCCCTCTCAGACGGGGTCATGTCTCAACTTTCAACACTTTGGGGCAACTTGTTTCAACGCACGTTGATTGCGAGTCTGCCAGTTGGAACGGCCGGCTCGGAGATCCAGCCCTACCGCTCTGGCCTGGTCAAGAAGAGCTGGCACGGAGGTCACTCGAAGAAGGGGAAATGTTGAAAGTTGAGACATGACCCCGCTGCCGGTTTATCGTACGTCTACGACCTCGATTTTACTGAGATCGGCATTTCCCAGGCCGTAGCTAAACGCCGTCTTGAGATATTTTGCGGTCTTTGAGGCGGGCTCCATTTGCGCTTTTATTCGCCATTGGTCGATCATTTTCAATGCGACGGCATCTAGAGCTACCGGATCCTTCGAAGCGTACAACGTTCCATAGTGGATCGCATAATTCGCATCGCCAACCGGCGCGCCTGCGTAGAGCGCGATAAGACCATCCATAATATTCAATACAACTTTCTCACCGATCCGGGGGTCCGCGTACGCTTCAGGAATCGATGGATCCCCGCTGACCGGCGCCTGAACCAATCTGCGCCAATTATCCAGATTTTGGATAGTCATGTTAAAGAGCGCCCCTGAAAGCCCGCAAAGGAGATGATCGGATAACACGGGCACGTTGATCACTTTCGTCACTACATGAGTGAGAACGTTGCTCACATAACTTTGATCACTCAGGTTATCCGCTACGAAGCGTTTCTTTTTGTCTTTTTCTGGCTGCAGCTGTTCTTTCCTTAAGACGTCCGGAGCCTTGCTTACAAAGAGCATATCACCGTAAATTAATTTTCCGCTGATAGGCGAGGTAACGAACGCTTTCAGATCGTAGTTTTTCTCGCTCCACATGAGCCGATAGCCGGCGCTTCTGGCTTGAAATCCAGCCAGTTGCAGGAGTTTCCGCTCACGATCCCAGACTACGATGTTCTGCGGACGCACGCCCGCTTCGATCAAGCCGGCTTGGACAGCATCGACGACGGCGGGATGTGTGCTAAAGAGCGGTGCGCCGCTGGCGCAAACCTTGATACCCACGACATCGGTTGATTTTACGAGCGATCCCCAAGCCGACGCCACAGTCGGTTGGCCAGTCACCGCAAGGACAAGCTGGTTTACCATGCGTCGAACGATCTCGGGATTCGCTTCGTAGTCCTCTATCGCATCCGAACTTTCCGCCCGATAAACGATAGATCTCAGCGGCACCGGCGTTGGGGCCGGTTCCGCAGGCTGAGTTTCGCTCGATTCAGGCAAGTTCTGCGGAGGACTGGAATCCGGCGAGGATTGAGGCGATTCTCCATGACACCAGATCGGATTGGAAAGAATCACGCAGACAAGTAACCCAGCGAGGCCGCGCCTCTGACGGGCGAGATGTAAGGATCTCAAGGTGGCGTTGGAAGCAGCGCCGATTGGTGAAGCGGCCTCGCTCTTGCGGGACCGCAATTTTGTTAAAGGTTGGGGCCATTGCCGGCGCATGATCAGCATACTGCGTTTGGGCTTTTGATTCGTGTGTGCATTTAAAAGTAGTGTGGAGATCCGGTGTCTTTGGGTTCAGCGGTCCCGCTTATAGAATCCTTGAAAAGCAAAACCACCCGATGATTAATGTGCGGATACAGAAAAAAACGTATCTCATGTGCGGCCAGTTTTGCTTTTCAAGGATTCTGGCAACAACTCGGGGCACGCCTCGGATTATATCACCTTTATGCAAATGCTGAACGGAATCGAAGAACCAAACGTTGTGCGCCATCTCTACGTCCATATTCCTTTCTGTCTCAAGATTTGTCCTTACTGCAGTTTTTACAAAGAGGCCTCCGATCGGAACAAGACGCAGGTATTTCTCGATTCTCTTCTTGTCGAACTCGATCGGCGGCTCAACGAAATGTCCGGATTTCGTCTGGAAACTATTTTCTTTGGAGGGGGGACGCCGTCCGCGCTCTCGGTGAAGCAGCTTGAATTCCTTCTTAGCGGTCTCCGTCAGCGACTTGATCTCTCAAACATCCGCGAATGGACCCTTGAGATGAATCCCGCGACCGTCTCGCTGGAAAAGGCAAAAATGATCCGCGATTTCGGGGTCAATCGGATCAGCATGGGAGTTCAATCCTGGAATCCTCAAATCCTTGAAACGCTTGGCCGCGTCCACTCGGCGGAGCAAGCCGAACGTTCGTTCGAGATTTTACGTCAAGCTGGGTTCAATAATCTCAACCTCGATTTGATTTTCGGCATTCCTGGGCAGCCGGCTTCCGTGTGGAAGGAAACTCTGGACAAGACGATTGGATTTGAGCCGGAACATGTATCGGCTTATTGCCTGACCTACGAAGAAGATACGGAGTTTTTCCGGCGATTCTCACAGGGGGAACTTACCCAGGATGTCGAGCGAGACGCCGCCTTATACGAACTCACGATGGGCACTCTCGAAGAAGCGGGGTATAAGCAATATGAGATTTCGAATTACGCACGACCCGGCTTCGAATGTCTTCACAATCTAGCCTATTGGCTCGGGCGCAGCTACCTCGGGCTGGGGCCAAGCGCGTTTTCGACCGTGGGTTCGAAGCGATGGAGGAATACGCCGGACACGGGCCGGTACGTTGAACAGATTCGGTCAAAAATTGAGCCCATTGCGTTTGAAGAGGCGTTATCGAGCGAGATGCGACTGGCGGAGGAAATCGCCTTTGGTTTGCGAACTTCGACCGGAGTGTCCGAGTCTAAAATAGCGAGTTGGCCTGAGGAAGTGGCTTCACTCTTGTCTGAGGGATACCTGGAAGAAGCAGGAAATCGCGTGAGGCTGACCCCAAAAGGCAGAATGGTAGCCGACTCTGTTGCGGAGCTCTTCGTATGAGGGTCTACGACGTCGTTGTCGTTGGCGGGGGCCCTTCCGGGGCAGTCGTTGCGGCGCTTACGGCTCGATCCGGTCTTGCCACACTCGTCCTGGAGCGAGCCCAATTCCCCCGGGAGAAAGTCTGTGGCGATTGTCTGAACCCCGCCGCATGGGACATTCTTGACCGCCTCGGGGTCAGCCAAATAATACGACAGCTCCCGAGCGCAAAACTGAGCTGGGTCGATTTCCGCACATCGACCGGGCGTTCGATTCGATTCGATCTACCGGTTCAGAGAAGATGCGAACTTGGGATTCGTCGGAGACTCCTGGATGACGCTCTTCTGAAAAATGCAATCGCAAGTGGTTCGCAAGTAGAGTTCGGAGAGCCGGTGATCAAGGTCAGTCAAGGTTCCCGCTGGCAGATCTCGACTACCAACGAAATGGTCGAAAGCAGATTTTTAATCGCCGCCGATGGACGCAATTCCTCTGTCGCCCGGCTTCTTGACGATTTTCCGAAGACAAGAACGGATCGAGTCGCTCTACAGACTCATTTTTCGACAGAAACAGAGCCGCATATCGTACTCGAATTCTGTGAGTACGGGTATCTCGGTCTCGCTACAATTGGAGAGAATTTAACCAACCTCTGCATTGTCAGCCGGCCGCGAAATGCAGAACGCTTTCGCAAACATGTGGTTCAAAGATTCGGGCTGGGGCCCGATCATCGATGGCAATCGATCACGCCCTTGACACGTTCGACCATTCGATCCAAGCGTTCAAACCTTCTCTACGTTGGGGATGCAGCGCGTGTGGTTGAGCCATTTACGGGCGAAGGAATACTATATGCGCTTCAGAGCGGCGTCCTCGCGGCCGACTGCGTCATCCGGTCTGCATCGGACTTCTCAGAGCCGGGGCAACCGTATGGCCACAAGCATGCGCAAATATACAAAAATCGTCTATGGATAAACCAGCTTGCGCGTTTGGCCGTGCTTCATCCTAAAGTGTCCGGCTCGCTCTTGGATTTTTTCCGCTTTTACCCTGCGCCTTTGAAGTTTCTGACAAACAAGGTCGTAGGTTAGCGTCTGTTTAGTGCCCTATCGCCCCGAAGATGTGCGATTGCAAAAATGGGACTCGGTGCGCGCCGAAAGGAGCGCAAAACGTTAAGGCATAGAACCATTACACGTTACATTTCTGTTGTTTTACTTACTCCTAACCTGGACGCCCCTTCAGGGCGACTCGGTTCTTGGGAGGTGCTGGGGGTTGAAACGCCCGGGCTTCTGAGTCCTCCAGCCCCTTTGGGGCGTACGGCGCTAAACGACCTGGATGGCTGTGGTTCGGGTTTTGGGGTTCGGGGTTCGGGGTTCGGGGTTCGCAGGCACTCTTGGTCTCTCGCGGGCAGCATGAAAGTGCCGACTGCGGAATAGCCATACAAGCAGGAGGCAAAAATGGGGCGAGATGGGCGCTTCGCTCGCGCCTTGAAAAACAGCCGACTTACCAGCGGCGACATCACCACTATATGCGAGACGGTGCACTAGAAATCCGCTTGATTAATTCCGCGCCAGACTCAATGGTTCGGCCGATGGAGTGCAGTTACGATGTAGCGGTGATCGGAGGCGCCATCGCAGGCGCTGCCACTGCCTACCTTTTAAAGCGCAAGAACCCGGCGCTGCGCATTCTTATCATCGAAAAGTCGATAGAATTCGATCGCAAGGTCGGTGAATCGACAAGCGAAGTCAGTGCATGTTTTCTCACTCGCGAGCTGAATCTCGCGCACCATCTAGGGCACGAACAGATCGTCAAATCGGGGTTACGCTTCTGGTTTTACAGGGATTCAACGGATTGCTTTACGCGTTGCGCCGAAATCGGGCCCAAATCACAGACGCGCCTTCCCACATTTCAATTAGATCGCTCAAAGCTGGATCCGGAGGTTCTCGAGATCGCGATTGCCGCCGGGTG
Source organism: Chthoniobacterales bacterium (assembly GCA_035938215.1). Lineage (GTDB taxonomy): Bacteria > Verrucomicrobiota > Verrucomicrobiia > Chthoniobacterales > JAFAMB01 > DASZHC01. The sequence goes on along the minus strand of DASZHC010000253.1, from coordinate 538 downwards.
CGAACTTTGGCGACCTGCTAAGCTCCAACAATTTGAACTAGGAGGCGAAGGTCGAAATTCTCTTACTGTCAAGATCGGCGAAGAACTCCGCACCGTCTCAGCGCGCTGGGTTATTGATGGCAGCGGCCGGTCGGCGGTGATCCCCCGGAGGCTAAAGATCCTCAAGCCGCTGACATCCCATCCGACAAACGCTGTTTGGGCGCGCTTTCGCAACACGGCCGATCTGGATGGCGCGGCAGTGTGGAAAGAAGCACCCGGATTTGCCGAGCCGTGCTGGACTATGCGGCAATGGGCAACAAATCACTTGATGGGTTATGGATGGTGGTGCTGGATCATCCCGCTCAAAGGAGGCGATTTCAGCGTTGGAGTCGTTTACGATAGCCGAATATATCAATTGCCGGCCGGACCTTCGCTCGGTGACCGCCTGAAAGCGCATCTTCTCAAGCACCCGCTTGGCCGGCGCTTATTCGAGAATGCGCAGTTTATCGAACACGATGTACGTGCCTTGTCGAACCTTCCCTATTTCAGCGAGCAAACC
>DASZHC010000252.1:0-3387 GCA_035938215.1 Chthoniobacterales bacterium | reverse complement strand
CCGGCTTGCGGAACTTCTCCGGATTCTCCAAAAACTCTATCAGTGTAAGCGTTTGTTCTGAATTTGGATGGCTTTTCCCCGAGAACCAGTCCGATACAGCCTGGCGCGTGATGTTCAAGATTCGCGAAACCTCGCTACGCCGGCCGCGCTCGACATCACACCATTGTCGCAGCTCGTCGATGAGGTTCTCTGTTTTTGGACGCATGTGCCAAATAATGTATGCGGCCTCTTGACAAAGTCTAGCAAATAACTGAGGCTGGAAACGTCACCGGGCCGTGTTACTAGCACGAACCGTGTTAGAGCTGCTCTTCTCTCTCATACCGTCTGTCTGAATGGCAACACAATCCCTTGGGATAAATACTCGCTGTGGAGGCGCCAATCGCTCATAATCCTCCTGCGCATCGCTTCGGCCCTCCAGCAACGCGCCAACGGAGGCCGGCGATGAACACCGCTCCAACCCGCGAAGAGAAGCTCGCAAGCTTTCAACAGTTAACCAAGCTGCCAGACATCAAGACCGCTCACCAACTTGCGGCCGCATCATCGAACAAGGCTCGTATCCTGATAGATCACCCCCACTCGTACCGGGATTGGACCATCGTATGTAAAGATTCGGTGCCCGGTTTCTATCACCTGCAATCGGCTGTCCGGCTGGATAAGCTCGAAACGACGATACACACGTTGTGCCTCCACGAGACTGAATTCGAGAGGATCTGAAATGGCAACCGATATCCGGCGCATGAGTAAGGAAGAACTAGATGAACTGAATCGTCAGGGCGCGATTTGGCGCGCGCGCAATAAACCCGCCCAGCCGGTGACGGACACGATTCCGGAGCCGTCTAAAGACCGGAGCGAAACCCCTACCCCGACGTTGACGGTCGGTGAACAAATTGAACTTTTGTGAAGCCTTTGAAAGACAGATATCTTAGCACTTTTACTGGAAACAAATTTTTCCCATTCGCTCCGCATCCGCACCAGATTGACATCCGCGATATAGCACACGGGCTTTCCCTGCTCTGCCGGTTCTCTGGGCAATGTCCATACTTTTTTTCCGTTGCAGAGCACAGCATCTACGTTGCAAACAACCTTCCAGACAACCTTAAGCTCGAAGGACTTCTCCACGACGCCTCTGAGGCTTATTTGGCTGATCTTCCAAGACCGGTAAAGGTCGGACTGCCGGAATATAACGCGATCGAGGCGGCAGTTGAGGAGGTCATTGCTCAGAAATTCGCCCTTGCCTTTCCAACGCCGTCCCAGGTTAAGACCGCTGACAACGCCTTGTTGAGGAACGAGGTATTTACCTTTTTCGGAGCCGAGCGTTATTTCGAAGATTTCGGGGAAGAGTACGTCTCCAGAGGTGAACATCTTTTCGGATTTGATCCGGCAACTGCGGAGTCGAAATTCTTACATCTTTACTCGCGTTTAACTGCGCAGAGTCAGAGATCCGGTGACCAGCTCGGCATCCTGAACGCCAGGACCATTGATTCCAGTTTTTACCAAGGATGAAATGAACCATTACACGGTTAGGGCAATCAAGGGTAAACGATGCGTCCGACGTGTGGACTCTTGGACCATTGTGAACGCCCGAAATATTTACGAGCGCCTCCTGAGTGAATTTCCGGGAGCCCTCGTACAAATATATGGCCCGGATAACAAGATTGTGCCACCTGCAGAGCAAGGCATTTCCCGAGGGCCATCATAGCAGACGGTTCGTCAAACGCGCCAGAATCGGGCTCGTGGCGCGTTTTGGCCTTTCCCAAAAAGTTGCAAAATTAAAACGCTGGGGGAAAAAGGAAGGGGCTTAGGATCCGTCTGGCGATTTTAATCCACAAGGTTCGCCGCGTGATTCCCGCGAACTTCGTAAATCATCTTCTCTAGTTCACCGTTGACCTGAGAGGGCATCGGCTTTGAACCCGTGATGGGTAGCTCCTAGAACAAATGTAACTGCGCCTAGGTCTTCCAATTTAAGTTGCACAAAGTAGTGAGGGCCAAATACCAATCGTACTGATTCGTAATCACCTCTTTTGTTTTTCGTAGTCGGACTTCTCGTATCCCATTAGGCATAGATGACTTATAACTGGGGAGCTCCGGCAGTCCAAATCGAAGCGGAATAAACAATACTTAGCCCACCTTGGCTTGTTCGGTAGGACTAAACATCTTGACCGACACAATCGACTCGCCGTCTGCTTTAATCCAAGTCCCGAGGTGTTTTGCGAAGTCTTTATAGAATTCTCCCGCCAGCGGTCCGCGGATTTCGATCACGGCGCCGGGCCATTGCAAACTTAGCAAGTCATCGGTTAACCGCGCGACCGACAAATGAAAAAACGGGAAGCCACAGGTTGCTCCGTCGTCACAGCAGAAACTAACGATCGGCTCTTGCTGCTCCTCCCAGCACTGTTTCCGACCGTACTCCTCGTGTAGTGATCGCGCCGTCGCAATATTATCGCTCATCGTTCGATTCCTCTCTCGCGTTCCTTTGCTGGCTGTTGTATTTCCGCACATCGATCTAACGACGGCCCGCGCACGCTGACCGTTGAAGCCGAGTTAATAAATCGTCTATTTCGCTCCCGATCTCGATCGACGAAAGCCGTTCACTCGGCCGGCACGCCGCCTTGCTATCGCAAAGCGACATGGGGGGTTTGCCCAAACCCTTCTTCGCCAAGGGATTATGTCTACGTGGCGTCTCCCAATTATCGGCACCATTTCAAGCAGCCAATTTTGGGGGCTTTGATTCCCACTGAATCCCACAGCTTGTCGTCGGAGAAATCGTACTCGAAGCCGTGTACAGGGATGCGCTCGTTGTCGAAGCGAAGGCTGCAGGATTTCAGATTACTGTGGGCTATTTTCGAGCACCGTAAATCGCCGGCATAGAGGATAGGGCGAACCAATTCCCGGCGAAACAAAGAGCGCGAAACGCTCACCCGCCCCGCCGCGTAATTTCCGTGTTGCTTTTCGTACCTTTGTTGAAATTTAACCCCCCTTGGGGTGTACGCCTTCATATTCCGCTACAGCCTGTCCGAGGAAAACCAATGATGCTGATCGCGTTGGATAAGGCGCAGGGCTGCTTCCGGTCCCCAGGTGCCCGCAGCATAATTTGGAAATTCAGTTGGCGGATTATTGTTCCAGGCTTCGAGAATCGGAGCGGCCGCCTCCCAGGCCGCTTCGACCATGTCAGATCGATGAAACAAACTCGCGTCCCCAACCATGCAGTCATAGAGTAATTTTTCGTACCCTGTTGTCGGTTGTCTTTCCCCGAATTGGTCGTAACCAAAATCCAGCTTCACAGACCTCGTACTAATTGTTGGTCCCGGAATTTTCGCGCGGACCTGAAGCGCAATTCCTTCCTCAGGCTGGATTTTGAATATCAGATAATTCGGAGAAATCGGATCC
>DASZHC010000251.1:0-12910 GCA_035938215.1 Chthoniobacterales bacterium | reverse complement strand
ATTACACTGGTAAACGCTAATAAACAGATAGAGGCTTTTTCTGAAAAAGTGTTCTGACTCGGCATCTATCAGCGAATTTTATTCACCGTAAGCGATTGATTATGAGCGACTTGGAGCGGGCAAAGGGAATCGAACCCTCATAGCCAGCTTGGAAGGCTGGAGCTTTACCATTAAGCTATGCCCGCTTTGAGAATGGGAATCAAGGGTGCCACGAAGTCGCGGGATCTCAAGCTGTTTTTTCGCGTCGCAACGCGGATGAAAACCCCGTAAATTGTCGGCCAAGTGGATATCGATTTCGCAGAAGCCATTGACCAATTCCTTCTTTACCTGGCGACCGAGAGAGGCCTCTCGGACAACTATCAACTTTCGACGCGGCGTTCACTTGAGGAACTGGCGAGCTGGGCGAACAGAACGAAACAGATCCATTCGCCGATCCGAATCGTCACCGCGGACCTGACGGAGTTTCTGGGTTATGAGAAAGCTAAAGGCCTGGCTCCGGCTTCCATGAAGCTTGTGGTTGTGGCGATCAAGGTGTTTTTCCGATTCCTGAGGATGCGATCGCTGGTCGGGAATGATCCGGCCGAACTGCTTCCATTGCCGCGATTGGTACGCTATCTTCCGGAAACAATGAATCAAGTGGAGGTAAAGCGCTTGCTGGAGGCTGACTTGTCGGACCGCCCATTCCCATTGCGCGATCGTGCAATCATGGAGCTATTCTACTCAAGCGGACTGCGGATCAGCGAGCTTACGGGAGCGCGCCTTGAAAATCTCAATCTAAAGGAACGTATTCTCAGAGTCATTGGTAAGGGCTCCAAAACGAGGCTCGTGCCGGTTGGGTGTGCAGCTTGCGAGGCCATCGATCAGTACCTCGCGCGCGAACGTATAACGCTGGTGGGTAAAAAGACCGGTAACGAAATTTTTCTTTCGCGTCACGGCAAAAAACTAACGACACAACGGATTTGGCAGATTGTGAAAGAAATTGCCGCGTCAGCAGGCGCAGAAATCAACGTTTATCCTCATTTGTTGAGACACTCGTTCGCTACCCATCTGCTTGCGAACGGAGCCGATCTCCGAATCATTCAAGAGTTGTTGGGGCATGCCGACATTTCAACGACTCAAATCTACACGCATGTGGATCAGAGCCGCCTTCTTGCGATTCACAAGCAATACCATCCAAGGGCCCGCAGCACACAGAAGAACGGTTGCCTCTGAGATGCAGGCAGGATCGCTAACCGGAATAGACGCCATTGCTGGCCGATCCCCTGGAGCTGGAGGGCGCCCGCTCCGTCGGCTGCCGTGAGACTCGCTGTCTCACGGCAGCCGAACTAGCCTGGAACTAGCCCTGCGTCGCTCCTAGCGCGGCGCAGCCGCAACCAAAACTGTTTCGGATGCTTGAGCCTACTCGCGCGTTATGTCAAAACCTGGTAGGGGTCCGATCCCGCACCAGTTTCTGCTGAAATGACTTCGAATCCACCCTTCCGGGTCGTCTAGAAACTGGTGCTGGATGCGACCCTACCTGCCCCGCGTGCTCGGGACAAGCGGCGGGCCATGGAACTGACAATCGTCGCAAACCACATCATAACCGAAAGATAGTTATACAAATCGAAGAAGAATGAATTCACTCCGCTCAGCCTGGATTTAAGTTCCATTTTCTTCCGAGCCGTTTCCTGAGCGGCTGCAGAGCCTGGAAATTTCACGAGCTATGGATTGTCAGGTTAGGTTTCTGTCAGTTGGCGGTGGCTACCCTGGTGAACGAACCTTGCCCTTCAACGTTGAGATTCTCGATAACGACGGCCGCGGCTTTTCCAGCTGCGCCGACGGTGAATGTCACCGCGCTCGGCCCGTAAGCACTCTCGCTTGCTGGCTGATAGGTGAATACGTCGCGGTCAAAGTGCTCCAACGGAAAAGCGTCCTTACTCGGTCCAAGCAGAAGCAGCAATCCGCCATCTTTTTCAGCGACTTCGATCTGGCCGAATAAATCATTGGCGTAGCTGCCGGTGTAGGCTTCGGCAGGAAGCGCGGGTGATGGTGCCTTGGGTGGGGCGGAATAGTCTGTCGCTGTGCCATAGTCGGGTTTAAGTGCCGCAACGAACAGTTGCCTGAAGAGCGGGAACCAGTCCCTTTCAACTTTGCCGTTCAGCGCCAGGTCGAAAAAGCTCTTGCCGATTGCCTCGGGCACTCCGATGGGGTACGCGTTGGTCAGCACGACAATGCCGAGCTCTTCGGAGGGACACAAACTGACGACAGTCGCCGCGCCGAGGTTAAAACCATCCGAATGATTCAAACGGACTCGCCCCTCGTCGTCATAGTCCACATTCCAGCCCAATCCGTAAAAGGCAACTCGGTCAACCGAAGAGTCCTTGGGAGTCTGCCGCAGGATCTGAGGACGATGTGTCTCGGCCAACGCCTCCGCATCGACAATTTGCTTGTCGTTCAGTTTACCATTGCTGAGCTGCAGGCGCGTCCACTGCGCCATGTCGCGCACGGTGGAACTGACCCCGCCCGCGGGAGATTGGGCATCGGGATCTCGGGTGTATTTCGCGACCCACTTGCCATCGACCAGAACGTGGCCCCGGGCGCGATTTTCGGCCCCAGCAAAGTCGGCATATCGCGAACTCGTGTTTTTCATCCCAAGCGGCTGATAAAGTTTCTCGGCGGATAGATCTTCCCAGGATTTCCCGGCTGCTTTTGCCGCTGCGGTCGCCGCTTCCGTGAATCCGAAGTTAGTATAGGCGTAGTGCGAGCGAAAGCTGGTGTCCGGTTTCTGGTAACGCAACCGAAACAGAATCGCGGTGCGGTCAAAACCCAGGTCTTCAAGGCGGTGACCCGCATGGTCGGGCAAACCGCTCCTATGAGCGAACATATCACGTAGTGTGATTTCATGTGTCACCCAGGAATCGTACATCTGGAACCCGGGGTCGTGCTTGATGATCGGGTCGTCCCAGCTAACCACCTTCTCGCCGACTAGTGCCGCGACCACCGTCGATGCAATCGGCTTGGACACCGAAGCGAGTTGAAATGTCGTATCGGGATCTACCGGTTCCGGTTTGCCAACCTCGCGGACCCCAAACCCTTTGAGATAGAAAACATGATCCTTGTACACCACGGCAATCGCCATGCCGGGAATACCTGTATTTTCTATGGCCTGTTCCGCGAGCTTCTCCATTTCGGGGATGGCCGCGTTAAGTTTCTCTTCTGTTACCGCAGACGCTTCTGCCGCCTCAGCTGCCAGAGCTATAAAAGAAAGCGCTGTTAACACAGAGCAGGTGTTCATGTTCTGATACTCTCACCAAATGGTCGTTCCTCGAGCAAGTCTTCTTGCGCCCTCATCGTGCCGGCAACCGACGACGAGCTGATTGCGGCACACAGTTCATTGCTGGCCGATCCCCTGGAGTTGGAGGGCGCCCGCTCCGTCGGCGCCATGTCGATGCGGAAAATGAGCGGTTAGACGAGCAGCTGTGCCGGTGCTAGAAGAAAACTGGCACTGACCGCTGACACTGCCTGCCGATAACGAACCTTTCCTCATGGCCGCCAACGATGCTCTTGATTTTGCCGTTTATCTTGCCTACCGGTTTTCTGGTTGGTTCTTAGGGCTGTTTCCGTTGGCGGGCGTGTTTCGGTTCGGGCAGGTGGCAGGAGCCATTGCTTATGTTCTTTTGCGATCCTACCGGCGATTGGCGTGCGAAAATATAAGGATCGCTTTTCCAGACTGGTCCTCCCACGAAGTAGAACGGTGCGCCAGGCGCCATTTTATGGATCTTGGGGCGAACCTTCTCTCCGCCCTGGTTTTGATGGGTAAGCCTTGGGAAACGGTTCAGAAATATCTCGATTTAACAAATCTCGAGCGAATTCAGGAACGCATGAACCGCGTCGGTAGCGTCGTGTGGGCGATCAATCACATCGGCAACTGGGAATTGTTTGTTTATACCGTGCGAATTGTCAGACCTGGGACACACGGTGTTGTTTATCGGGCGCTTTCAAACCGTTTTATCGATGCACATGTTCGCCGTGTCCGTAGAAGCACCGGATTGAAACTGATCGAGCGCCAGCACGGGCTAGCACAATGCACGAATCTTTTGAAGAGCGGCGGCATGCTGGCGGTCCTCGTCGATCAGCACGCGGGGGACAAAGGCATTTGGACTCCGTTCTTCGATCGTCTGGCGTCGACGACACCGCTTCCGGCGATCCTAGCGAAAAAGACGGGAGCCCAACTTCTTCCTGTTGCCATTTTCACTGCCGGACCGGCTCGATGGCGTTTGGAAGTGGGTGATTTTATTCCGCAGAAGGGAGCATCAACTGAAGAGCTGATGCACCGGGTGAATCGTGCTTTGGAATCGTTGGTTATTCGCAGACCGAGCGACTGGTTCTGGGTTCATCAACGGTGGAAAACGCCTTCGCCAAAATTTTTGCTTGAGGGGTACAAGAGAGGCGTTTGCACTCCGGGGGATGTCAGCGTTCTGAAGCCGTTCAGAATTTTGATCCGATCCAGCAATTGGCTCGGGGACGCTGTCATGAGTTCGGAAGCGGTGCGCAGGATCAAATATGGTCGACCTGATTGTGTTCTCACGATTTTAACGCAATCGAAATTAGCTGATTTCTGGCGATTGCTTCCTGAAGTCGACGAGGTCTTGACATTCAATCCGCGAGACTCCGTTTTGCGTGTCGGATCTAAGATTCGGGATCGTTTTGACGTTGCGATCTTGCTTCCCAATTCTCCCAGAGTCGCCATCGAGGCGTGGCTCGCGGGTATCCCCCGGCGCGTCGGTTATTCTCGCTGCTGGAGGAACGGCTTTGTCAACCAATTGGTTCCCGAACCGAAAGGGCCACATCCATTGAGCCATCAGAAGAAGCATTATTTGCGAATTGCTGAGCGGATCGGGGCGGATCTGACGAAGGCGTTGCCTGAAGTCGTCCGTTGGAAATCCGAGCCGGGCCTGGCCGGGCTGTGTCCGGGAGCTGAGTACGGCCCAGCGAAACGGTGGCTTGAATTCGATGCTGCTGCCTGCGAGCTTTCCGAGCGGCTCGGTTTGCATTGGCTTATTTTCGGAACCGCAAAGGAGCGCTCTATTTCCGAAAAAATAGCGAAACGCCTGGGGACACATGCCACCGATCTGACCGGACGCACTGCTTTGTCGGAATTGATTACACAGCTACGACGCTGCGAAGTTCTGTTGACGAACGACACAGGGACGATGCATTTGGCCGCATTCCTTGGCGTACCGACGGTATCGATCTTTGGATCCACGGAACCCCAGTTAACGGGTCCGATCGGCAATGGGCACACGATACTGAGGCATCATGTTGAATGCAGCCCGTGCTTCTTGCGAGAATGCCCGCTCGATTTTCGGTGTATGAAAGCGGTAACGGTGGAAGAGGTGGTCCGGGCGGTTGCGGAGAAAGTGACAAGCACAAGGCAGGCTCGTGGCACCAGGGGGCTAGCTGGCGTTCCAGGAACTGGTGGTGGAAGCGCTTGAGGGGCAAAGAGTTAGACGTACAGGAAGGCAGGGCCGGATCTCCGAGCCGGCCATTATTACGAGGCAGATCAATGAGGAAAGAAGCAAGAAACTCGCGTGAGGGTGTTTTTGTTCATTTCCAGGGAGGGACGGCCTCCGTGCCGTCCCATTTTTCTCCTTCCTACCCGAATTGAAAATGATTAATCGGACAGCACGGAGGCCGTCCCTCCCATTAATAGACGAACATCAGCGAAAATAGCCTTTTCGACGGTCCGCTAGGAGATCGGACCCTATCCGCCAGCCCATCACAACGCAATCTCGCTTCGCCAAAAAATAACCACGAACTCCGAACAATTTTACCTGGGCCGGATGGGCCACAAATGTTGAAAATTGAGACATGACCCCGTTAGATCTCGGCCGGTCTGTGGCGCGGCCTCGCTGCTTCGGTTTGCAACAGCGAGCGAGATAACGTAGTTGAAACACCATTCCAGCCTGCGAATGAATTTATCCACTCAATGAAATCTCACCCAAGGTCCGCAATTTCGGTTCTTGCTGGCAAGATCACAGAGTTCCTCACACGCACGATTGTGCATCAAACAGGGATATTGGTTTTCGCAGCGTTCGCGATTGCGGCTCTGGCAATTTTTGTCGTCTACACTCGCAAGAACCTCGATTCCGAGGTCTTGGACCTTTTGCCTTCCAAGTTCGAGTCCGTGATCGGCCTGAAGGAGTACAACAGCGAATTTGCTCAGGCACGTCAATTGGTTTTCGGGTTCCTGGGAGAACCTGGGCATGCGGAAGACGTTGAAGCGTTCAAGGCGCATTTCATGGAAGAACTGGGTAAGGAACCTTGGGTCTTGCGAATATTCGATCGCATTCCGCTGGAGACAACCGAAGGAATAAACGAAATCCAGGGCGTGGTTCCAGCGCTCTTACTGAATTTGCCTCCGGACGAATTTAAAGACGCAATGGCCCAACTCGAGCCAGCTGCGATCAATGAACGTTTGAAGGAAATCCGGGACACGATCTCAGGAGACTCCATCCGAACTCAGATAGAAGCCAGTCTCGACCCACTCGGATTGTTAGCCCGAGCGATGAAACCTTTCGGGTCGAGTTCCTCAATGGATCAGGGAAGCGCTCTGGCGTCAGCCGACAATCTTTTTCAGATCGCCCTGATCATTACGAATCAGCCCGACCTCGACGCCCGCACCTGCCAGACGGTGATGCAGAAACTCGATAGGTTTCGGGATCGGATCCTGAATGAATGGACCGGCTACAAACCTAAAGTTTACGTCACCGGGCGGACTGCGTTTGTCGCTCAAATTTCGCGCAGCATGGAAAGGGATGCCGCGCTCAGCGCGATCCTGTCGATTCTGATCGTCAGCGGGCTTTTTTACCTGGCATTTCGCCGGTTTCTTCCGTTGATCGGAATTTGTTTAATTCTTTGTTTATCTGCCTTGGTTGCGCTCGCATTCGGGATGTTGATCTTTCATCAGCTGAATGTCGTTGCGATCGGATTTTTCTCGATCCTGGCGGGAGTTGGAGTGGATTTCAGCCTCCTTTTGTTTGGCCGTTATCAGCAAGCCCGCCGCAACAGTGCAACGCACAGCCAGGCGGTGTTTGTTGCGGTGAGAGACATTGGAGCTGCTGTCTTCTACGTCGTCGTGACGACGGCGATTGGCTTCCTGGCGTTGAACTTCAGTCAAAGCTCAGGATTTGCTCAGCTTGGGACTCTGGTGGCATTTGGCGTCGGCTTTGCAGGCCTGTTCATGACGCTGTTTTTGTTCATGTTCTTCAAGCATGTCAGACCTCCAGCGACCACGGATTTCATGCTTGCGTGTACGACGCGGTTTGTGAATGCGATGTTTCGAGAGCCTCGTCCCCTACTGATCGGATTTTCTATTGTTCTGGCGGGTGGAGCGCTGATTGCCTTTGCTCCGTTCATTCCACTTCGGTTTGACACGAATCCGGTTTCTCTACAGCCCAAAACGATTCCTGCCTCTATTGCGCTTCAAGTGTTGGCCGACAAGATGCAGCAGGATTCTGACCCGGTGACGATTCTGGTCAACGCAAAGGATCAACAGGAATTTTACGATCGATGGAAGCGTCTTACCGACCGGCTCGACCAGGCGCAGAAAGACGGCCTGCTGAAGTATGTCAGTACACCGGTGGCACTGGCTCTTTCGCCCGAAAACATCGCCGTGAACCGTAATTACTTGAAAAGGATCGCCCTGGACAAAGTGGCTTCAGCGGTCAAAGCCAGCCTCGATCAGAACGGGTTCGAGGTGGAGTCGTTCAAGGGCATTTTCGATCTGCTTGATAGATTAAAACAGGAACAATCGTCGACTGAATTGCCGGATTGGACAAAGCTTTTTCCTGCGAAATCAAGCTGGTGGTTTCTCATCGATCGCTACTTCGCGAACAAACCTACCAGCGCGGTTGGTTACGTTCGTCCTGTAGCTCAGATTGGGTCGCAGAAGGATCATCAAAAGGTCGCTGACTTGATTCACGGGGCGGATTCTGGGGCAATAATCACCGGATGGTCTTACACGCTGTGGGATCTGATCCCTTGGGCTAAAGGGGAACTGGTTGCGTTTACCACGATCGTTGGCGTTCTCATTCTAGTGCTGCTTTGGGTCGTCTATCGGCGGTTTTCGCTTTGGCTGGTGCACGCATCAGCCCTGACCCTCTCGATGCTTGCATTGGTTGCATCCCTGAAGCTGTTGCACCTGACCATCAATCTGTTGAACACGCTCGCGTTCCCGCTGGTGCTTGCCATAGGGGTGGATTACGGGATCCAATTCCTCGTGGTGAGCCGGCGGGAAGGCGATCTTAAAGAGAATCTCGCCAACGTCCTCAAACCGCTGTCGATCTGCGGTCTCACGACGTTTTCAGGATTTGCCGTTTTAATACCCGCTCAGAACCCTGCGCTGAGCGGGTTGGGAATCGTTTGCGCGATCGGTGTTTTCTGGTGCCTTCTAACGACTTTTTTCTACATGGTGCCGGCTTTTGCTTACCTGCAACTCAGGAATCCAAAAGCGAGGGTTGACCCGAGGTCCGCCCAGCCAGTAGCAAAATGAAGAGTATTGGATCATGCCGTTTTGCGTTGGGGTGACGTGACGAAGCCTTAACCAACTTTGGCATGTGCGTGAGCTTGACACTGAGCTTTAGTTCGCAGTTCTGAGACAAAATCCGAATCTCTTTGCTTCGCTTAAGTCTAACTTACCTATGACCCTTTCACATTTTCGGCCGCTGCTGGCAACCCTGTGTTTCTGCCTGTTGATCGGATGCTCGGCACTCCTTGAAACCGGCAGCCGGCAGGCGCCCGATGCCAGCTTTGCGAGGCGATCGACGTTTAGATTTTTAACCGACAAAAGTGCGCCGACCTCCACGAGCAATTATTGGAGGACAGAAATTGGCCAGGCCATTCTGTCTGCGCTGAATGCGAAAGGGTACCGCTTCTTCCCCAATCGCCAGACAGATTTTCTAGTCGCCTACCATATTGTGCTGGCGGACCATGAAGCGTTAGCAGGTTTGGATTCGGACTTGGCGCCCGGTCAAGCTGGAATAGCTGACATTTCGAAGCTGCAGGACCGGCAACATCCGGGAGAAGCGGCCAAAGGCGCGATGATCATCGATTTGATTGATCCGAAACAAAAAAGGTTGCTGTGGCGCGGATGGGCGAGGACTAAGTTTGACCAGGTGCAGCCGGGACCCTCAATGGAAAAGCTGGCGAAGCTGGCGGTGGACCGGATTTTGGAAAAGCTGCCGAGCCGGATTTAGCCCCCCATCTTTTTATTCACCGTTCCCGGTTCATACGCCGTTCGGGGTTCGGAGTTCTGTCTTCTGTATTCTGTATTCTGTATTCATCCTCTGCGCCGATTGAAGGCGGCTATGGTTCGATCCGTCTCGCGTTTGATGGCCTTTTCTTTCAGGTCATGACGTTTGTCGATAGCTGTCTTACCTCGGCCAATCCCAATCTCCACCTTCACGAGGCTGTTCTTCCAGTAAAGCCTCAGGGCGACCAGGGCTTGGCCTTGAACTGCGCTTGCCGAAAAGAGCTTAGCAATCTCGGCCTTGTGCAGCAGAAGCTTCCTGGGACGCTTTGGCTCATGCTGTATATGGCTGGCGCGCTCGTACGGTTGGATATCCGCATCGTACAAAAATACCTCGCCGTTTTCGACCCGAGCGAAAGCATTGCTCAGGTTCGCTAAGCCGGCTCGGATAGATTTGACTTCGGTGCCGCGGAGTTCGATTCCCACCTCTATCCTGTCGACAATCTGGTAGTTGTGGAACGCTCTGCGATTTGAAGCGATCTCCGCGGACATGGCGATCGGGAGCGTTGGAGGCAGTCGCTAGGCTGCCTCGTTGGATTCTGACAGGAATTCGAACGTAAGTTTGCCGTCGATAATTTCCTTCAGAGCGATATCGGCGTTCGACATACGCGGTCCCACTTCTATGAGGGGGCGATGCCCGGTGGTCAGTTGTCGCACTCGTTTTGAAACAAGATTTACGAGCAGTGCCGTGTTTGGAATTAGCTTGGAAGCTTCCTCAAGAAGTTGGCTGGACATAGTTTACCCTTGCAAACTGACAGGAGCAAGGAGCATGAACGATGGGAGAAATTGCTGATTTGTCAAGTGATTCGTAGGCGAAGGGGCCCGCTCACTGGTCGCTCTTTTTCGAGGTCCGTTTCTGCCGGACAGATCTTTCCGGGGTCGGCTTTTGGGATTCGACCTGTTTTTTTTCGCTTTCTGCAGGTGCGTTTTCCGCGCCTTGGCTGCCCTGGTTCTCCTTCTGTTTCAGGTCATTGAAAACTTTAAGGTAGTCGTAGGTGGGATAAAACTCGGTGCGGAACGCGCCCCAGACGCCATGTTCGAAAGCGAGATTCACTTCTCGGAGTTTATCAGGAGGCAACCGGAGAGTGATGATATGTCCAACGCCCATGACGATGTTGTAGGATAGGATCTCAACACCCTCCGGAGGGAACTGTTTTCTGAAGCCCGTTTTAGAGAGGTGATCATCGATTTCGTCCAACGTTTTCGTCTGATCATGCCGAAGAATGACCGTCAGCATGACTTTCCCGTCCACGTTTGCATCCTGCGAACGGAGATCGAAGACAATTAGAAGCAATGCGAGGGATAATATCCATTTCATCTTCTTTGAGGATATCACGAACTATATCTCGGCTGGTTCGTACTCGACGTAGTTCGCAACGAATCTTTGCCGAAATTCCGCGAACGTCTCGTTTTCAAGCGCTCTCCGGATTTGGCGCGTCAGATTAAGATAGAAATGCAAATTATGAGTTGTAATCAATCGAAGCCCGAGAATCTCCCCGGCTTTGATGAGATGCCGTATGTAACCACGCGTAAACGTTCGGCATGTTGGACATTCGCAACTCTCTTCGATCGGCCGTTTATCCAACCGATACGGATTGTTCTTCAAATTCATCGTACCGAACTGCGTGAACGCGGTACCGTTTCTCGCAAGCCGAGTCGGAAGGACGCAATCGAACATGTCCATTCCGCGCGCGATCATCTCCACGATCTGGGCGGGCGTTCCAAGTCCCATGGCATACCGTGGTTTGTCTGCAGGCAGGAAAGGCTCGCTGGATTCGATGGCCAGCATCATTTCGGGTTCGGGTTCGCCGACGCTGACGCCTCCTATGGCGTATCCCTCAAAATCCATCGCGACCAATGACAGCGCGCTTTTTTTTCTCAGGTCAGTGTAAGTGCCTCCCTGGACAATACCAAAGAGCAATGGTCGTCCGTCTGCGGGTTGGTCTGCAACCCAGGTCCGGCAGCGTTTCGCCCAGCGCAATGTCCGCTCAAGACTGACCGCCGCATCTGCCCTCTCACACGGGTAAGGTGGACATTCGTCGAACGCCATTGCGATGTCCGATCCCAGGATCGTCTGGATTTCCATCGCAATCTCGGGGTTTAGAAAACAGGGAGACCCGTCAATGTGACTACTGAAGTGAACGCCCTCCTCAGTGATTTTGCGCAGCTTGGAGAGGGAGAAGACTTGAAATCCGCCGCTATCGGTCAGAATCGGGTAATTCCAACCCATGAAACGGTGCAGGCCGCAAAAATGCTTGATCACGTCGAGTCCCGGCCGGAGAAAGAGGTGGTAGGTGTTGCCAAGGATGATTTGTGCGTCGACGGTTTTGAGTTCCTCGGGACTCATTGCCTTGACGCTGCCTTGCGTTCCGACGGGCATGAAAACCGGCGTCTTAATGCAACCGTGTCGGGTAGTCAACCGGCCCAGGCGTGCGCGTGAATTCGGATCAGTTTTGAGAAGCTGGAAAGACATCCTGGGCACTGAAACAGAATATAGAGGGTGTTCAACTGATTCCCGAGCGCGTGAAGTTACTGTTTTACGACCCACCCGAAGCTGACGCTTCGACCTCCCTACGCGGGGACAGTACCCTAATCGCCGATATCTGCAGGATCGTAGGGAAAGACATCGACCTGGGTGCGTTCGTCTTCGCTGTACATATAGCCCTCGCCGCTTTCAGTCGTAAGTATGACCCTGTCACCACTCGACCAGTCGTCATAGCCGCTGTTCCACTCGGCATCCAGTAGCCTTCCGTCATCCATCTGAACTACGTATGTTGCCGCAAGGTTATCGATAACCGTCCCCAAATAGCCTCCATCGTCCGCGTTTGTGCCGGTTGGCAAGAAGGCGAGCCAGAAAACGATTGGAATAAGGATACGTTTCAAGGTCGGAAGCAGCAAGTATAGTGAATTCCTGGTCTGCAGTCGATCACGGCGGCACCAGACGCCCTGGCGTTTTCTGTGTAATCATGCGACGAATGACCTTATCGTCCACAAAGTCAAGAGAAGAAAAAGCGTCTCATCTGATTTCCTCACCCCCAAATTCCTCTCCCTGAGGGCCAGCCAGCAATTTCGCTGAGCATCCCCGATTCCTGGAAACCGGAGGAAACCGATAAGGGCATCGCGTGCGAGTCGCCCGACAAGGTGGCCACGATTTTCTTTGAGGTCACCTCGGCCAAGGGGGGCTATGAGCTTATCGACGAGAATACCGACTGGCTCACCAAGGACGCCCAATAAAACGGTTGTATTCCGGCGAGTCGAAGTGGTCTTCCACATCCGAGAAACTGGATGCAAGCGGACTCGTCGACGTTCCGCGAATCCCTTCATTTCTTTGGCTCCGGCGCTCGGACACGGTCGGAATAAATAACAATAGATTTTTTTGTATTTTTGTATTGCCATAACATCAACAACTCGATAAAAAGAAGTTATGTTATGAAACGAAGATATTCATTCCCAAGGAGCCGTGTTCCGGACAAGTTGGCTCGCGTTGTCGTCGTCCTGCTCTTTGTTTGTTTCGGCGTCGCTGACGTAGCCTTTGCCGACGGAACCGGATCACTCGAAACCTTCACCGGTCCGCTGCGGAACGGTCTGAACCTCATCATGGTTTTCGGATTCATCGCCGGA
>DASZHC010000250.1:0-3057 GCA_035938215.1 Chthoniobacterales bacterium | reverse complement strand
CCGGCCTGCCGCGCCAACCTGTTCACGAAGCCGCTGGGATAGATCTTTTCCTTCAGCGATTTGCGCGATTAGTTTGAACATTGAAAAAAGCGAAAGCGCCGAGATGTGCATCGTCTCAAGAGTCATATCGGCGTGAGCGCCTCCGCCTCTGCAATCGACCAGTCCAGGTTTAGGCGTCAGATTCGCTTCGTCGATCAACGCACGCGTTGCGAAACCGACGAGACGATTGGCCCGGGACTCGGAATCATATTCTCCAACCCAGGAGTTGAACGGAGGAAAAATTGATGCGGAGCAGTGCATACGTCACCAGCTTTTGAATTTTGAAGGTGGATCGTAGAGGCCACCCGACCAGTCGACTAGATCGGCGATACTCTGCGCAGCCAGGAGCGAACGCTTCGCCTCAAGAACGCGTACGCCCAGGTCTTCCGGATAAGCGACCAACCCGTCCCGGCGCAGCTGCCGGACTTGTTCAGGTTTGCTCCTCAGACCGATAGGACTGACGCCCGCAATTGCCGCCAACGCTGCGCGGCGTTCCTCCAGGCCGCTTGCCTTGAACAAGTAGGCAATCCCTTCCTCGGTTACGACATGCGTCACGTCGTCTCCATAGATCATGACAGGAGCTATCGGCAAAGAATTCCGCTTCCCGACTTCAATGGCATCGAGTGTCTCGACGAATGCTGGCACGCCTCCTTCGGCATATGTTTCCACCATCTGGACGACCAATTTGCGTCCTCGCACAATTGGACTGGTTGCATTGATAAGACTCAGCCAAGCGGGACTGCTGTGCCGGCGTCCATGCGGATCGTGACCCATATTCGGCGCTCCGCCAAAGCCGGTCAATCGGCCGAGGGTAACCGTTGACGAGTTTGCGTCAGCATCAATCTGAAGCGTTGAACCGATAAACAAATCGATCCCATATTGTCCCGCCAACTGACATAGAACGCGGTTCGATCGCATGCTGCCGTCACAACCGGTAAAGAAAATGTCTGGACGGGCTGCGACGTAAGCCGCCATGCCGACCTCGCTGCCGAAACAACACACGCTTTCCACCCATCCCGATTCAATCGCTGGAATCAGCGTAGGATGCGGATTCAACGCCCAATTTCTGCAGATTTTCCCTTTCAGACCCAGAGACGTGCCATAAGTCGGCAGCAACAATTCAATCGCGGCTGTGTCGAATCCGATTCCATGATTGAGAGAGGTAACCTCGTGACGTTCATAAACCCCGCGGATGACCATCATTCCCATGAGCACATGGAGTTCGTTGATGTGGCGCGGATCGCGGGTAAAAAGCGGTTCGATCGCGCAGGGCCGATCGGCTATGACAATTAAATCTACCCAACAGCCTGGTATATCGACACGCGGCAGTTTATCCGCGAGCGAGTTGACCTGTGCAATGACGATTCCGTGTCGAAATGCAGTAGCCTCGACAATGACGGGGGTATCTTCGGTGTTCGGGCCGGTGTAAAGATTTCCCTGGGCGTCCCCCTGCTCAGCGCAAACCAGGGCCACGCGCGGATTGAGGTCGACGAACATCCTTGCGTAAAGTTCAACATACGTGTGAATTGCTCCGAGTTCGATCTGCCCATCCTCAAGCAATTGTGCAATCCGAAGGCTTTGTGGTCCGGCGTAAGCAAAATCAATTTTGCGAGCGATTCCTTTCTGAAACAAGTCCAGGTGTTCTGCTCTGCTGACGCTTGAGATCAGTAGATGAATGTCGTGGATTATCGCTGGATCGGTTCGGGCCAGAGCCCGTGACAGGAAATCGGCCTGTTTCTGGTTGTTGCCTTCCAGCGCAACGCGATCCCCCGGTGAAATCAGGTTCTGGAGTGCCTCAACGATCTTGTCAGTATCGAGAAGACGCCCATGAATCCAGGGTTGGACCCGAGCAAGACGCCGTGCCTTCTCCTCTTTGCGGGTAGTCCACGACCGGGAGCGGCCTTGAGGATCCGAATCCATGCGTGGCATTTGCTGTAAAGCAAATGAATTGAGGAGGCAAGTTCATGCAGCGGAGATCTTGAAATCGTCTCGTACCTAACGAACGGATAGATCCAACGATCTTAGCACTCCAGCGTCAATCAGACCTGTCTCTGGCAGTCCGTGCGCTTTTTGGAAGGCCCGAATCGCCTGGCGACTGCGTGAATCTATCACTCCGTTTATCTGGCCGTGGTAATACCACAAAGAATTTCTCAGGAACGCGCAGACTCCGGCATCGAAGGAAGCGCTCGCTCTCAGGCGCCATGGTGCAGATTGATTTTTGGTGGGGCCTGTCTCTGAGAGAACTCGGCCCTGGTGGATAGCTTAGCCAAAAAATCAAAGCGGTTTCAGATTCGCTTCGATCTGTTTGCGCCTGCCTTCAAGAAATGGGGGAAGCGACAGACGTTCACCCAATGCCGACACCGGTTCATCCGTGGCGAATCCAGGGCCATCCGTTGCAAGCTCGAATAAAATCGAATTCGGCTCTCGAAAATAGAGGCTGCGAAAGTAATATCGGTCAACCTCTCCACTGTTCGGGATGCGCAATTCGCGCAGGCGCCTCGCCCACGCATGGTAACTTTCCTCGTCGCCAACCCGGAACGCGACATGATGGACCCCTCCTGCTCCTGGATGGTAAGGAAGAAGGCCGGTTCGCACCTGCACATGGACTTCCCGAGCCGGCCCCCCCTCGCCCATCTCATAGACATGCACGGAGAATCCCCCTTCTTTATCGACATATTCTCGGGCAGGACGCATTCCGAGCACGGTTGACAGTATTTCGTGGGTTCCTTGCAATTTGGGAACCGTGAGTGTGATCGGGCCGAGCCCTATGATCTGGCGTTCCGCCGGAATCGTGCTATTCGCCCATGTTTCGAAAGAGTCCTGATCAGGATCTGCGATCAGGCTCAGTGGTTGACCTTCTTGGTCTTCGAAATCAATTAACGTGTATTTGTCGCGCTCGATAATTTTCGAATGCTGTATCTGAAGTTCGTCGAAGCGCGTAAGCCACCACTGAAGAGTGTCGGCCCCCTGTACCCTTAAGCCAGTGCGCGTGATGCTATTGTTCCCATGGCGCTGGCG
>DASZHC010000249.1:0-5599 GCA_035938215.1 Chthoniobacterales bacterium | reverse complement strand
CTCAACGTTCTGCTCGCCCGGCTCGGTCTGCTTCCTTTATTCACCCAACCGCCTGCCTGGGCTGAGGTGTAGCCCGAAAATCTCGGGCTACACACCCCCTTACGAGGGGAATCAGTTTAAGCCGGAAGGAAGTTAAGTTAGCGCTTATGGGGCGGATCTCCGAGCTACCCACACCGAGAAACGGCCGCCTCGGAGATCCGGCCCTCCTATGGCCCTCAACGAACGGCCTTCCCGGACAGGTCCCCCCCACCGGTAGGGGCAGATCTCCGAGCTGCCCGCACGTAGGCCCACGCCGCTCGAGAGAATCTTGGCGAAACATCACGCAAAGGTACGCGGAGGTACGCAAAGGCATGGCTTTAATTTAAAGTTTCTCTTAAAGTGTTCGTCGCCAAAGTTATCCTTCGCGTGCCTCGGTGTACCTTTGCGCGAGGCCCAAATGCTCCTAATCAAAAGTGATTTCCGTCCATGTCCCCCCTCAGGGCCTTTGTGCGCCGGTCACTCCAACATACACAGCATAAAGGGAGGTGGTTGCTGTGATGAAAAGCCGATTTCGCTTCGGGCCCCCAAACGTTAGATTGGACACGGTCTCCGGAACCAAGATCTTCCCAAGCAAACATCCGTCAGGAGTGTAGCAATGGATACCGTCTCCGGCACTGGTCCAAACGTTGCCTTGGATATCAACGCGAAGACCATCGGCCGAGCCTGGGGAAATCTCGGCGAATACTGAGCCGCCCTTCACCCGGTCTTCCCGGGCCACCGAGAAGGTGCGAATATGGTGTTCGCCTTCGTGTGCGTGTGAAAAGCCTGTGTCGACGATATAAAGGGTCTTCTCGTCTGGAGAGAAGGCAATTCCATTCGGTTTGTTGAAGTCATCGGCAATTACTTCGAGGAGGCCGGTTGCCGGATCGAAACGGAAAACGTGTGCCCCGCCATATTCGCTTTCGGCTGCCTTCCCCTCATAGTCGCTTAAAATGCCGTAGGGGGGATCGGTAAACCAAATGGTTCCGTCCGACTTCACCACTACGTCATTTGGGGAATTTAACTTCTTCCCTTGAAACTGATCGACCAACACGGTAATCGCGCCGTCAGGCTCTGTGCGAGTTAATCGCCTGCCACCATGTTCACAGGTAATGAGGCGTCCTTGGCGATCCCTCGTATTGCCATTGCTATGGTTGGAAAAATCCCGGTAGACGCTCGCGTGGCCGCCGGCCCATCTAAGCATTCGGTTGTTTGGAATATCGCTCCAAAGCAGATAATCTCCATCCGCAAAGTACACCGGCCCTTCCGCCCAAAGCGATCCGGTGTAAAGCCTTTCGACCCAAGTGTTTCCGAGAATCAGATAAAGAAATCGTTTATCGTGAATTTCAAATTCGTTCTTTATGCCGGACATCCGGATCATTGGTTTAGCCTCGGTTGAGTTCCTTCGCGCGGTTCGGGCTCCACCACGCTGCTGACGCGCCTCCTGAATGGCTCCAAAGCACGAAACTCTCGCGAGCGCCTAAGCCCGCGACTTTTCAGGACTAGAGATCTGTCGGATCGTCGTTCAGGTCCACAGGGGGTGGAGTCGGTAAATCCAAGGGGGGCGGTTGCTGCTGGCGATCAAGGGGGCCGACCGGCTCGGCTCGCCGAACTTCCGTCGGAGGCTTATCCACGGGAAGGGCGCGCGGAGCCGGCGTCCAGCTCGGCTTACCGGATTGGGCCAACTGTTCTGGTTCTTTTTGCTTGGGCTTCACAGATTGGTAGGGATCTTCTCCAAGTACTGTCGCCTCGCGGATCAAAACAGGAGTGACCTGAGCAGAATCCTTCGCACTCGTTGCTCTGGGAACATCCTGAGTGCGTAGGTTATGAACAAAAGACCTGGTATCGTCGCCATGCAACCAACAGGTCTCCTTCGGCAATTGTTTGGCCGTAGAAAATTCGAAAAAAGTTCCTTTGCGCGACGGCGTCCAGGGGTCAGCTACCGTACTGAGCATGCACTTCGGCGACGCGGGAAGGCCCGTATCCAGGCAGACCTCAACTCGCTTCAAATCAATCGGTCGCCCTAGTTCCCGCGGAGGCTGATTCGCGAAAGACGCATTCATGATGTCCGTCCAAATAGGTAAAACGATCTGATTTGAAAAAGCTCCGCGGAAAATCGTCTGCGGTTTATCGAATCCGGCCCACACTCCACATGTAATCGCACTGTCATAGCCGACAAACCAGAGATCAGTGAAATTATATGACGTACCGGTTTTGCCGGCTACCGGGAATTGTTGCAGACCAAATTGTTGCCTCGCGTTGGAAGCCGTCCCGGTCTGGATGACTTCTGTTAAGAATGAATGCATCTCAAACGCTACTCCGGGCTCAATCACAGGAACGCGTTTGGGTTCGGCACGATAGATTTCTCTTCCGTCCTGGGTTTCAATTCTCGTCACAAGCATCAAATGCTCAGGTCGCGAGCCGTTCCCAGGAAACATAGTGTACGATGTGACAAGATCCCCCAACGTAACTTCGCTGCTTCCCAGAAAAGTCGCCGGGTAAGGTCGCAAATCGTCTTGAATTCCCGCCTTTTTTGCGAGCTGCAGAACGCTGTCCAATCCGGCTTCCACGCCCACGCGAACTGTTGCGGCGTTCTTCGAGAGAGCCAAAATCCGGCGCATCGGCACCGCACCCTCATATCGATTATCCGGCCGCTCGACTCCCCATTCACCCAGAATTCCCGTCGTACCGCCAATCATTACCTGCCGATTATCGAGCGGCATGTCCTCGAATAGAGAGCCTGGAAATACCCCCTTTGCTAATGCAGCGCTAAAAACCAGAGGGATAAACGCCGATCCCGGTGGTCGCTTCGACTGAAGCACGCGATCGTATTCGCTCTGGGCGAAATCACGCCCACCGACCAAAGCCATAATCCCACCTGTCCTATTGTCTACAACCACGACAGCGCCCTGCAAATATTCGGGAAGGGGGGGCGATCCCGGGCCGGCATGAGTGCTCTTCCAGTTTTTCAGGAAGCTCGTGTAATCCGCATATTTCTGATGCTGATAGTCTGGCTGAGCCTCGACCTTGCTCAACTCCCTGCGAAGGGAGTCCTCCGCCGTTCTCTGCAACACCGGATCCAGAGTTGTATAGATGCGATATCCCTGGCTTTCAATCGACTCAAGACCGACGTTCCCCTGTACCTGCTGATGTATCAGATCTATTGCATAAGACTGGGATACAACTCCCGTTTTGGGCAGAACCATCAGCGGTTCCCGCTTTGCAGCCTCAGCGACTTCTTGTGTGATCTTGTGCTCCTCGACCATCCGAGTAAGGACAAAGTCCCTCTCCTGCGTGGCAGCCTCGAGATTGTGCCAAGGCGAAAGATTGTTAGGACTCTTTAAAAGAGCCGCCAACATCGCAGCCTCTCCGACGGCGAGATCCTTAGCCGGTTTGCCAAAATAACCTTTGGCAGCAGCTTGTGCGCCGTACAGTCCGCCCCCAAGGTAGACCCGGTTCAGATACAGCTCCATGATCTTGGTTTTTGGCATCGTACGCTCGATGCGCATCGCAAGAAATACCTCGAGTATTTTGCGATCGTAGGTGCGATCTCGAAGATCGAACACGTTCCTTGCCAATTGTTGCGTGACAGTGCTTGCCCCTTGTCGAATCCGCCCGGCTTGCGTGTTCTTTAGCATCGCACGAAAGATCCCAAAAAGATCCACCCCGCTGTGTTCGTAGAACCGGTTATCTTCGGCTGCCACCACCGCATCCACCAGGTAGGGTGAAATCTGGTCGAGGGACACCTGCTCGCGATTCTGGATAAAAATTTTACCGAACTCTTTTCCGTAGCGATCGTAAACGACGCTGGCAGACTCGACCGATTCCAATTTTCCCAGATCAAACTCAGCGGCCTTCGCTTCGTATCTGCGGATAAATCCGAGTCCCAGCCAAACTCCTATCCCAATCAAAACGATCAGGACAATCGCCGGGACCGTGAACCACGGCCGTAGGAAAAAAGGTGGACGACGAATTGGTTCACTCATCATATGCTCGGCAGCTTCAACTGCTTTCACGAGGTTACGACCTGAGCAAATGAAAATTTTAAGGATACCGAAAAAGCTCCGCAATACCGAATATTTTGAAAATTGACTATCTTGGTAGATCTCTCAGGTTCGTATACCTCCGATTTCGTTCGATGAAGCGCTCTTCGCTCGGTTTCTCTCCACTTGTCTCCTTCATTCGCGAACACATTTTAAGTACCGGTCCCGTCCCATTCTCATGGTTCATGGAGCAGGCGCTTTATCACAGACAGCACGGATATTACAGCACGCCGCAAACACGCATTGGAAGAGCGGGCGATTTCGACACAAACGTCAGCACAGGGAAAACATTCGGACAGATTCTCGCAGCGCAGATCGTTGAGATGTGGAGCGCCCTGGGCAAACCAGGGGATTTCAGCATCATCGAACAGGGTGCCGAGGATGGACAACTTGCCGTGGATATTCTCTGTACGATGAAAAATCCGCCCGACCCTGCCATCGAATTCACCTACGTGATTGTTGAACCTATCGGCTCGAAGCAGACAGAGCAGCAAAGGCGCCTTGAAAATCGCTTTCCTGGAAAAATCCGTTGGGTAGCCAACGTCGCCGATCTCAAAGGGATCAACGGGGTTTTTATTTCGAATGAATTAGTGGACGCAATGCCTGTACACCTCCTGGAGTATAGGGAGAATCGCTGGTACGAACTTTACGTAACGTGTTCCGAAAAGGCCTTTGCGTTCGTCAGTTCGCCGATTCTATCGTCTGGATTGGCGGACGCCTTGAAGAAGTTGCCTGTTCCTGTCAACACACCGTACAGGACGGAAATCAACTTAAGCGGGCTTCGGTGGATCAGCGAAATTAGTTCGAGGTTGCAGAACGGATTTGTACTCACCGTCGACTACGGATACCCCCGTGACGAATACTATAAACCGGACAGGACGGGAGGAACGCTCGCCTGCTACTCACGGCATCGGCGGAGTTTCAATCCTCTTGAAGATCCAGGCAGCAAAGACATTACTGCCCACGCCGACTTTACTTCTCTTGCAGAATCGGCCGAGCGTGCCGGATTGCACGTCACTGGATACACCGATCAGCACCATTTCATGGTAGGCGCCACGGAGTCGTACCTTAGGCAAATCGAACGGGAAAGCGGCCTTTCCGGCTTGCAACCTTACCAGCAACAGTTTGCGCGAAAATTGAAGACGTTGATGCATCCCGCGAACATGGGTATGGCATTCAAGTATTTGCTTCTTGCCACGAGCGCCGAACTCCAAGCGCCGAACGGTTTCAAGTATGCCAGTGAACCGAGACAAGCCCTCGGACTGCGGCCTTTGACGAGAAAAGCGGGGTAGCCGAGGTCTCGACTGCCCGGGTAAGAAAGGGTGGAACGGCCTTCGTTGTACAGACTGCTTACATCGCCAACCAACGGGGATGGACGCCATTGCCGGCCGACCCCTTGGAGCAGACATTTTTAGGCGAGTGTTAATTTGCCTGCGATGCAAGCCGAACTGGCTTTGGCAAGATTGCCGCCGCCACAAATAGTCTAATAAAATATGGCGGTAATTGGAGGGTTCACTTGTCTGTTCATGCTGGTTTAT
>DASZHC010000248.1:0-22895 GCA_035938215.1 Chthoniobacterales bacterium | reverse complement strand
TTTTGGCAATGCGCTCTTGGAAACAGACCTGCGACTTTTCGTGACCCTTATCCGCTTTGACGCGGTCTATCATGGGCATTTCAAATGCAATATTCGGCAAATCGCTGACTATCCGAATCTCTTTTCGTATCTGCGCGATCTGTATCAGACGGAGGGAATCGCCGGAACCGTCAATTTTGATCACATTAAGCGTCACTACTATGTGACTCACGATGATATCAACCCGACACGAATCGTTCCTGTCGGGCCGTTGCAGAACCTATGGGCACCGCATAACCGGGTATCTCTCGGATAAGTGTCGCCGCAGGTCAGTTGGCTGCTTTCAAGACTCGATGCACTCTTCAGAAACTGGTGGTGGAAAGTGCTGAGCGCCAACGAGTAGCGGATTGCGGCGTTGGTAGGGCCGGACCTCCGAGCCGGCCGGTTGCTGGCTGGCAGCCCGGTTCTCGACGGGCGGCTCGGAGATCCGCCCCTACCACGTCCCTACAGAGTCTCTAGTCTTCGGCATGCTGCTCGATGAGCTGGTCGATCAGATTCATGGCTTCCAGCGCGTCGGCCGCGATCCACTGTAACCGCGCTTTGGCGTGTTCCAGTGTGGCCAGATCCCATTCCGTTTCGCGCCTCATATCGACGTTGCCCAGAGTGGTCCGGATGTTACTGAGGAGCGAATCGAGTTTCGTTGCGGCCATAGGCAAATCATCCGCGTAATTACTCAATGGCATCAAGTGTTTTCACGTGCACCTCGCGGTCACTTGAGGTAAGATTCAAGTAATCAGGAGTGTGTATGTCCCGGTTTTTGGATCAGATTTTTTCTTGCCAAAGAAACCGCTACACTGATTTCCCGCCTAATGATTTGCTAGAAAGATGTTCGGTCGCGCCGGATGCAATTGACCAGGCCGAGCTTGAACGCGCTGATTGGCTTTGGAGAAGGCGTCCGCGCTACGTTTTGTTCGATGGCGGGAAAGTTCTTTGGGGCAGGCTGGTCGTGTACATCCTTGCGATTCTCTTTCTAGTTTCATTCGATGTTCCGGGTCTGCTCATTGCGTCCGCGCTCAGCTTTGTCGCCGCAACGTTGGTTCTAATTGACTATTACTGGCGCGAGCGTTGGCGACGGGACTACGACGTCTCGCTTTGCCGGCTCATTAAGCGATATCTATTCTGAGCAGCGCTACCGCGCTCCGATCGAGACACAAAAGAGTATGTATCCCGCCAACTGGAGAGAAGAGCGCAGGCCTTGAGCAATAACCCAGCGTCTCCTTACGGATTTCCAATCAGCCGGCAATTGTTCGAAGTTCCAGGTAGAAATTTGGTGCTCGATTGGCTGGTTCAACCAGACCGAAGTCGCAACAGCGGCTGAAAAGAAAAAAACAGCGATCCAAACGGCCCGATTTGCTGCATTGTTTTCTGTTAGCCGAAGCGCATAAATAAGCATCAGGACGACAGAGATCGCAGTGAAAATAGGCATCACCCGGCCGTATGTCCGAACAACCCCCTTTTCGACCTCTGCCTGAAACTGTTCCGGCAGCCGGCGCAGGATCGGCCGCGCGAATACGAGAAACCCAAACTCGGCGCATGCCACGAACCCCGGAACGACCAAGACTAGAGTTTCCAGCCAATCCATAGGACTAAATATAACAAAACGCGTGAAAAGCGCTTATTTCGCAAACGTGAAGATTCCGTATCGCATGGCCTGGGTCCAGTAAGCGAGCCATATTCGAATTACTGTTGCTGCGAAAATCCTGTTTTGATGGGCTGAGTCGAAAAAAAAGGACCAATATCGAGGATCGCGAATTAAACGTTTCACAAATCTCGCGATGACAATGGACCATGTGCGAGAGACCTGATGCGAAAGGTCCATCTGGTCGATCCGGGTCAATCCGGCACGCTCTGCTGCGTTGACAAGCTCGCCGGCGGTCAACAGATGCGGCATGCGGCCCTCGTCGCAGATCGGTTTCAGCAGCCATCTATTTTGCAAATCGCTGCGCGCGTCCGCGGCAAGCCACGAGCAAACCACGATGCGGCCGCCCGATTTCAAGAGATGCAAGGCACGGGAAAAGAATTCCACTTTGTCTGCCATATGCTCAGAACTTTCAATGGCAAAAGCCGCATCAAAGCTTGCCGGAAGCAGGTCTGTTGCGCCCCAATCCGCCAGCAGGTAGTTCGGGTTGCCAGAAGGATCAACCTTGTATGCGTACGAATGCTGCCTTGGCGAAACTGTAACTGCCGTTACCTTTGCTCCCATCTGCCGAGCTAGAAATCGAGCGGCAGCTCCGTACCCGGATCCGATGTCGCAGACACATGAGCCACGCTCAATCCGCGCTTTTTCGGCGACGAGTTGAACGAGTTGCACAACCGCCAGGGCCGAACTCTCGCTCCCGGCTAACCAGAGTCCATGGTGGATGTGCTCCCCCCAGATCTCGCGGTAGAACAGATCGAGCTCATCGTAATGGTCAGCAACGCTTGAAGAACCGATCGTATGGCTTGAAGCAATCACAATCCTCTTGAAAGGAATGGAACAAGAATCTCATTGAAGGCGTGTGCGCGCTCAACGCAACCAAGGTGAGCCGCGCCCTGCAAGACTGCCAATTCTGAATGAGGTATTTGATCTTGAATAATGCGGGAGGATTTTTCTGGAAAGGCCGCATCTTCCGCTCCTGGAACAAGCAGCGTTGGGGTCTGGATTTGAGAAAGCCGGTTCGTAAAATCGAGCTCCTGAAGAGCGCGGCAACACCCTACGTAGCCTCCCGGCGACGTGGATTGAATGAGATCAGATACCCAATGGACGGTGCAGGGAGCTTCTTCGATAAATTGGCTCGTGAACCATCGCTTCAGAGTGGGTAGAACCTGGGCATTCAAGCCCTCAGCAGAAACTTTCGCGATTCTTTCTTCCAAGGTTGCTTTTGCCTTGTCGTCCATCACGCTTCCTGTACTGCATAAGACGAGAGCCCAAAGTTTCTGCGGGTAAGTTAAAGCGAACTGCTGCGCAATCATACCTCCGATTGACAGACCGACGAATGCTACGCGCGCGATGTTGAGATATTCGAGAAGCCCGGCAACATCGGACGCTAGGAGCGGGAGCGTGTAGGGATCGCCGGCAGCCTCACTCATTCCATGGCCTCGGATGTCGTATGTCAGCACGC
The DNA here is from genome assembly GCA_035938215.1 of Chthoniobacterales bacterium. Lineage (GTDB taxonomy): Bacteria > Verrucomicrobiota > Verrucomicrobiia > Chthoniobacterales > JAFAMB01 > DASZHC01. Next base: position 19,755 of record DASZHC010000248.1, on the reverse strand, counting down.
GAAATCGACTGGCAAGCACCGGAAGCTGGTACCCCCAAATCTCCGCGCGCGTCGCTAACGCATGGCTTAGAACAACCACCGGCAGGCGATCGCTCCCCTGCAGAAAGTAGGCGATTTTGCATTTGTTGATCGTCGCGAATTCTCTCTTCATGGCTGGAATCCTTGAAAAGCAAAACCGGTTGCAGATGAGTCAAGTCTTTTCTGTTCCGCGCAGCATTGATCATTAGTTTTTTTTGCTTTTCAAGGATTCTAAGCGAGGCCGCTTCGCCCAATCGGCGCTGCTCCCAACGGGACCTTGAGATCCTTACGTCTCGCCGGTCTGTGGCGCGGCCTCGCTAAAACTGGTGTACATGTTATTGGAAAGCGAACCGTATTGACAATCCTATGGCTGCCGCAATCGTTCTTCCACGAATTCTGAGGATCGGTGCAGGGGCTTTCAGAGAAGCACGAGAAGTTTTGCAGATTCTGGGCTTGGAAAGCCCGCTCATTGTGACTGACCCCTTCATCCGGAAGAGCGGGCTCCCTCGAATGCTCGTCGAAAGTCTGCGGCCTTTAGGGGAAACACGAATCTTTTCGGAAACAGTTTCCGATCCGACGACATCTGTGGTGAAAGCCGGCCTGGACTGTCTTGGGCGAGGAAGGCATGACTGCGTTATCGGCTTGGGAGGGGGCAGCTCAATTGATACTGCTAAGGCCATCGCCATGTTGGCTGTTCACGGCGGAAGCATGAGTGATTATAAGGCGCCCCGAGAAATGAATTCCCCGGGCCTCCCAATCATCGCTATTCCGACGACCGCGGGCACCGGCTCCGAAGCTACCAGATTCACGATCGTGACCGACGAAGAGAGGGACGAAAAAATGCTTTGCATTGGTCTAGGATATCTTCCTCAGGCTGCTTTGGTGGATTACGAATTGACGCTCACGAAACCGATGCGTTTGACGGCGGATACCGGTGTGGACTCGCTGACGCACGCGATCGAGGCTTACGTTAGTCGTCGGGCCAATCCATTCGCGGACAGTTTTGCGCTCTCCGCAATGAAATCGATCTGGGCAAACCTACACAAAGCCTGTTTCGAGCCGCAAAATCGCCAAGCGCGTGAGGCGATGATGTTGGCAGCGACGCAGGCTGGCATTGCATTTTCCAATTCAAGCGTTGGGCTAGTACACGGAATGAGCCGGCCGATCGGGGCAAAATTTCATGTGCCTCACGGAATGTCGAATGCAATGCTGCTACCACTTGTTACGGAATACTCTCTGTCCGGCGCGACCGGGCGCTATACCGAATGCGCTAAAGCGATGGGACTTGTTTCATGCGGAGCCTCAGAATCGGACGCCTGCGATCGACTTGCGGCCGCCCTCGAGGAGCTAAATAAAACCCTTCAAGTTCCAACACCTGAGGCGTACGGGATCAGCAGAGAGGCATGGGAAGAAAGCATCCCAACGATGGTCGAACAAGCGATCGCCTCGGGTTCGCCCGCAAACAATCCGTTGATCCCCTCTGCTGAAGACATCGAGAAACTCTATGTTAAGCTATGGTCGGGAGAAACCGCGCGGCGGAGGCAGTAGCTCACAATCCACCTTATGACAAACAAGATTAATCCGTTTGAACGTCTTGCGCCGGAGGACGAGTCCGCAAACATCCATCATTTCATTAACGGCCGGCTTCGGATCGGTTCTTCGCAACGATATTCTGACGTTTTTAATCCGGCTCGGGGACAAAGATCCGGCCGGGTTGCCTTTGCGACAAAGATCGAAGTCGAGGCCGCCATCGAGGCCGCCTCGAAAGCTTTTGGTGCGTGGTCTCGAACCCCCGCTGTTCGGCGATCGCGTATTCTCTTTCGGTTCAGAGAGCTTGTGGAGCATGAGACGGCGCGACTTGCCGCTTCGATCAGCGCCGAACATGGAAAGATACTCGAGGACGCCCGGGGTGAAGTGGTTCGAGGCTTGGAGGTAGTTGAGTTTGCTTGCGGGATAGCGCAATTGTTGAAGGGGGAATTTTCCGAGCAGGTCAGCACCGATGTCGATAGCTTCTCATTCCGGCAACCGCTTGGAGTCGTAGTCGGAGTTACACCGTTTAACTTTCCTGCGATGGTTCCTATGTGGATGTTTCCAATCGCGTTGGCCTGTGGGAATACCTTCATTCTGAAACCGAGTGAAAGAGATCCAAGCACGGCGATAGAGCTCGCAGAATTGCTGACAGAAGCTGGTCTTCCAGACGGAGTCTTGAATGTGGTGCATGGCGATAGTGAAACAGTGGATTTCCTATTGGATCATCCAGCGATCCAGGCGGTGAGCTTTGTCGGGTCAACCCCGGTCGCTGAGCATGTCTATCGGCGAGGGACAGCGGCAGGCAAGCGGGTACAGGCGCTTGGTGGCGCGAAGAACCACATGGTAGTGCTTCCCGATGCCGACCTTGACCGGGCGGTGGACGCGCTGATTGGTGCGGCCTATGGATCTGCGGGAGAACGTTGCATGGCCATTTCCGTGGCGATTGCGGTTGGAGACCGGCTGGCGGACCGCCTTGTAGAAGCGCTGGCGCCTCGTGTCAAGGCGCTGAAGATCGGACCGGGGGATGCTGCCGGCGTCGAGATGGGTCCTCTTGTGACTGCCGCTCATCTGTCGCGAGTGAAATCGTATGTGGTACTCGGCATGAAAGAGGGAGCCCGTCTCGTTGTGGACGGCTGCAATGCTTCCATGACGGAAAACAGTGAAGGATTCTTTCTCGGTGGTTCGTTATTTGATCATGTTCGACCTGAAATGCGCATTTACCGGGAAGAGATTTTTGGCCCGGTTCTCTGCGTGGTACGTGTCAACGATGTTCGGGAGGCAATCCAGTTGGTAAATGATCATGAATATGGGAATGGAGCCGCGATATTTACCCGCGACGGTGCGGCAGCGCGAGCTTTCATCCAGCAGGTAGGAATTGGAATGATAGGAGTGAATGCTCCGATACCGGTCCCAATGGCGTTTCATTCATTCGGCGGGTGGAAGCGCTCAATGTTTGGGGATCATTACATCCACGGTCCGGAGGGAGTACGCTTCTACACGAGATTGAAGACGGTCACCAGCCGCTGGCCGGGCCGACTGCGGCCCGCAACAGAATTTGTGATGCCCACTGCAACATAGTTACTGGGAAGCTGCCAGGTAGTCCCCCTGGACGATCACAAACTCGATCAAGTTTTGAAAAGGATCACGCGCAAAGAAACGTGGTCTTAAAGGCAACGGGCGCGCTTCGAGAACTTCGACTCCGAAATGAAGCAATCTGTTTCGTTGTTTCTCGAGATCCGCAACTTCCAGACAGAAATGATGGCGCGTATCCTTCGGCACGATTTGCTCATCAGGGACACAATGCAGTTCGACTCCTGGCGTCCCTGTCTCAAACCAAATCCAGCCCAGGGGTTGAGCCACTTTCGGAGTCGGCTTCTCGCGTAATCCGACCGCAGCGACATAGAATTCTCGCAGGCGCGATTCGGAACCAAACGGAAAAGTGATGGTCACATGCTGTATCCTGGGAAGCGTCGTTTCAGTCGCATTCATCAAAGAAAGCTTCCAACGAAACCGCCTAAACGCAAGATAACGTGAATCCAGCGCCAGAACGGACGATATGTCCCGCGTGTCTCCCCTTGCGCAACGACCTCGCATTCACTAGAAGTTGATCCCCATGACCCTCTTGACGTCGCGTTTCCGAAATCCGTCGACCAGCCTGCGGCTGCTCCCTCTGGTCATCGCGGTCTTCGCGGCCAGTCCACTTTTATCTGAACAGACAGCGACGGACGGCGAAGCGGGAAGTGCCGCTTCGCCCCGTCGGGCGGTGCATGCAAAAGGGACTCAACCTGGACCCACTGCCGCGCCGCGGGCGTCCCTAAATCCGGAACTCGGACGACTCGCTAAAGTTGCCGATAAGGTTCTGGACCAGATACAAACCGAAGAAAACGATCTTTATTTGCGCCTTAACTACTTTGAGAAGCCGGAGCGCCTCGACCCGAGCAGTTTTGCGTCCAAGGATGAAGTCGCGCAGTGGCAGGGCGTCCTCCAACAATTGAAAGAGAAAAACGACAAGGTTTCGGGGCTCTACGCAAATTTCAGCAAGGATCTGGATGCAGCTTTGAAGAGCGCCGGCGCGAATGAAGAGGTTGCGGCCCGCTTTAAGCAGCTCATCCTGGATGGCTTTCCATGGGACCGGATTCAAAGGAAAAAGGAACTGATCTCAGATTTCATCGAAGCGCATGGAAAACTACTAATCTTTTATGAAAAAAATTGGGGTTCCTGGCTCAAGGGCTCCGATCCTGGCAAACCTGAGTTTACTTCAGCGTCCGCTGCGAGTATCTACAAGCGGTTGCGCGATAAAATTGTCAGTACGAGCGACCAGATTCAAAAGGAATACAAAGCCATGAGCGAGTAGAAGCTCAAAAGTCAGTCCAATTTCCTGGCTTGAGTCTCCCTGCTCCTTTTCGTTTACCGTTGTTGTCGATCTCTACCAACCATTCCTACGCACCATCCTTCAGCTCCTATAATTCGCAAAATGAACCACGCCCTTCGATTTGCCTTCGGGCTGACTTTATATTCTTGTTTGATCCCCCAGCTTTCAACGCTCCGCGCACAAAGTCCGGCCCCCTCCGTGACCCCTTCCCCGCGGGGATCGCAAGCCCCGAAATTCACTGAACAGCAAATGCAGGAGATGGCTGCCAAGCTCCATGAGAGAGTCGGCAAAGCGGCTGACGAAGTAATGGGCCGGATTCGAAAGGAGGAAGGTGATCTCTATAGTCGCTTTTCTTCCTTTAGAAAACCCGATCGCCTCAATCCGAGCACCTACACCTCGAAAGATGATGTGGAACAGTGGCGCCAATCGCTCCAGCAGTTCAAAGAGAAGGCAGATACGGTCGACAAATTGTACGCCAATGCTGACATGGATCTCGGAAACGCTTTGATTCAACAAAGAATCAACCAGGCGGTTGCACAGCAGATAAAAAAAGTGTTATTGGATTCCTTCCCATGGGACACCATTAATAAGAAGAATCAGCTTATTAAGGAGTTTGTTTCAGATTTTGGCGATCTGCTGACTTTCTATGACAATAACTGGGCCTCTTGGAAGACAAACTCCGCTGCCGGCGCGCCGGCTTTCGATAATCCGAACCTGGCGGCCAGCTACCAAGTTTTGAAAGAAAAAGTCAATGCCGTTGGCACGCAGATTGAAGACCAATATCGGGCGATGACTCGCTAGCCTGCAGAAATCACGCCGCTATAAGGTGCGGTGCATCCGTCGCGGGCTCCTATGAAGCCGACGTCGTCAAGCCGCTGATGCGTCATTTTTGACTTCTCCATATCGGGTTTAAAACAGGTCAAGCCTATTGGCTCGTGAAATTTCCAGGCTAGCACTGCACTTGATGGCTGTCCAACAGCTCTTCAAGCCATTCCACCGCCAGCCGATGGACCACGGGAAGTGATTGCACGATTTCCAATGCTTCCTGCGCCTGGCGGTGACATTCCTCATAACGGCCTTCCACCGCCGCTACCGCCGCCGATGCCCGCAGCCATATGTGGCGCGCTACCACCGACCAATCCTGCACGCGATCGAATGCTTTTCGAGCGGCAAATTCATTTCGTTTAAACCAAGCTTCGAAGAAGGCCTTTTCGAGCATGATGCGGGTATAAAACATCCGTGATTTTGGATTTACCTTGGCAACCGCCTCGTCGAGGAAACGCGAGGCGCTCGCAATATCGCGCAGGTCGATCGCGCGATAGAAACACAGAAAACAAACGATGAAACGTTCAGGAAAATCGATCCTCTCCGTTAAGACGGCCAGTCGATCAACCCAGGCGGACGGCCAATCACGAGGCCCAATTCCTTGTTGTCCTTCGCATTTAATCGCGTTGATCAGAAAAAACGCCTCGGCCGTTGGTCGGCCCCGAATTCCATCCCAAACCAGAGTTCCGAAATCATTTGATCGATCGCGAGCAAACGGTAGCAGAAGGCGGACTCCTGCGACGATCCCGGTAAATGCCATGGCCGCAAAGAAGAGGGTCTCAATCGATGCGTGGACGGGATCAGCGGATCGGACGATCGTTAAGAAAATGGCGCCGATGACAATTATCGACACGGGCGCGCTGGCATTCAGCAAAATGCATCGCCATCGAAGACCCTCGAGATTCTTCGGCGCGAATATGGTAGCCCCGGTCAACATCGTTTCCCGATTGGTCCAGCTGAACTTTTTGTGCCCGCGTACCATGCGAATGGCGAAAGGACCGCAGGTAAATACAAGCAACTCGAAGCCGACCAATTTCGCGGCGAGTATCCGCGCCAGATGGCACAAAATCACGACGACTTCGTACGCAACGAAGAGGAGAAACGGCAGTGGCACCAGATTCGAAGGCTGCGCAGCCACAGCCCCGACAACTTTGTCCCAGATCAGCGTCGAAACCGCAAAACAGACCAGCAGCAAAATCAGGGACGAGGCAATTACTGATCCTCGCCGCCACGACCACACTTCTTCCATACGTAGTTGCAAACCTTAGAGGCCATCTTCAATGAGTGCTAGCCTGAACTTCTCAAAGAAGAGAAATATGCCAGTGCAGCGGGGTCGCTGCGTTTGCTTGCGGGACGTGAGAAAATCGAAGCCAATCTCTGAACTTCCTAACGCTGCGTGCTACCCGCAAGGTCTTTATGGCGATCGCAACCGGTTTCGTGATCATTCACCATCCCGATCGCCTGCATAAAAGCGTAGGCGACCGTAGGCCCGATGAACTTGAATCCCTGAGCTTTGAATTCCTTCGCCAATCGTTCAGAGATCGGCGTTTTAGCCGGAATCTGACTCACATTCGTCCAATGATTGATCACCGGTTTGCCGTCGACCTGGTTCCACAAAAATGAATCCAGACTGCCAAAGATTTTCTGAACCTTGAGCGTTGCTTGCGCGTTTGTTACCGCGGCTTCCACCTTTGCGCGATTCCGGATGATTTCCGGATTCGCCAAGAGCTTGTCTATATCCTTCGCGCCAAATTTCGCTATCTTTCCGGGGTCAAATCCGAAAAAGGCGGCACGAAAAGCTTGTCGTTTGCGTAGAATCGTGATCCAGCTAAGGCCGCTCTGCATACTCTCCAGGACGATCATCTCGAAGAGCCGATTGTCTTCATGGCTTGGAACGCCCCATTCAGTGTCGTGGTATTCGATCGATAGAGGATCTTTGGCCCAGCTGCAGCGTTTTGGTTCCATCAAAGAGAGCAAAGCATGCAAACAGAAGGTAACAAGTTTCCTTTCTCTCAACACAACGACGTCATCATTATATGCGAGACAGTGCACTTTTTAGGTGGCGGTGAAAGCTACTGATTCGCAAAGAGTTAGACATGCAACGAGTCAACGAGCAACGAGGTCGGACTGGTAGGGCCGCATCTCCGAGGCGGCCATTTCCGGCGAGCAGCTCGAAGATCTGCCCCATAAGCATTAACTTAAGCGATGCAGAGTGCACAAACGCGCTCCAAGGTAGGCGAACCGTCTCGGTTTGCACGGCTTTGAAGTGTGCAAAGCGGGGACGCTTCGCTTACTTTGGGCTCAAGCTAGCGCTTATGGAGATCTGCCCCTAGAACACTCTGTCGAGCAAGCTCTCGCCCCGCTCGAAACGGTGAAGATTATGGACGAAATGTTTCACGATCCGCAACGTTTCATCCGCATGTCCGCCCCCGGTATGAGGAGTGATGAAGCAGTTCGGTGCTGACCATAGCGCATGATTGGAGGGCAGCGGTTCCGGGGTCGTTACATCGAGGTAAACCGCGGAAAGGTGACCTGAATGCAGACACGCCAGAAGCGCCTCCTGATCTGTCGTGGCGCCTCGCCCGATGGCGTAATATCGCGCACCCTGTTTGATCTGACGCAATCGCTCCGCGTTGAAGAACGATTGCGTCTCCTCACTCTGCGGCAGGATATTGATCACATGATCGGCCTCCGCCATGGCCGATTGAAGTTTTTCAGGTCCAACAACGCGAATCGGCGATTCGGGCTGCGGTGACCGGCGGTATCCGATCACGCGAGCAGAAAAGGGAGCAAGAAGCTCAGCCAATCGACGCCCGATCGCGCCGTAGCCAACGATCAGAATGGTCTGGTCGGCGAGCAGACGGGCTTTTTCTCGCAGATCATTTTGAGGCCACGCCCGCGATTCCCGCTGATTATCGTAGGAGGGATAAAGCTGCCGTGCGTCAGCAAGCAGCCAGGCCATGAGATGCTGCGCACAAGGCTCATCGAAAACACCCGAACTATTGGTCAGAATAGCTGAAAGAGCTTTCAGTCCATTACGAAATCCAGGCGTGTCATAGGGCGCATACCCTGCGCTGGAGAGATGAATCCAGCGCAATTTCTTTGATTGGATGACTGTCGCCGGATCGGGTTGTCCAAATACAACCTCCCCATCCTGCATTCGAGGGTCCCCTGAGCCCGGGTCCAGAACATGGTCAGTTTTTTCGCCAAAGACGAGTTGATGCTGCCTTGTCGCGTCTACCAGATATTCTTTCGCCGATCGGGTCAGGAGCGGATTCGCCCATATCGTCAATTCATTCATAGAAAACCTCAGATCGATTTCGCTTTGACCCAGCGCTGAGTTATTTCGGCGATTCGCTTCCCGTAGGCTTCGGCCGTCTGGATGTCGCCTGGAACCGGGGCGTGCGGTGGGGTTACCTGAAAGCTGGCGGACATCGGACCTGTGAAAGAGCCGACCCGATTCAATGCTTCCGGACTTGGTCCAGTGATCTGCTGCATGTCTTCCGGCCGATTTGCCGAGGGCAGCATTCCTGTTCCGACATAGATCGCCGCGCCGCGGTGAACTGCCTCAGCTTGAAGTTTGGTGTGCCCGTAGCCGCTGTGATAAACGATGTAAATGCTCGCCATAATAAGATGGATGTACGACACGACACCGCTTGTCGTCCAGAGCCTGGAAATTTCGCGAGCGCCTTGGCTCGCGAAATTTCCGGGCTAGTTGTGAGTAAGAAGTTGCGGAAGTTCATGAGTTACACGGGCTAAGGCCTCCTGATGCGATTTCCGCCGATGCCAAACTCCGATTCTTCAGGTATAGTGAGGCGTTATGCCCCAGGAATATCAGCCAATTGAAAACTACGGAGTCATAGGGAATCTGCAGACTGTGGCGCTGGTTGGGATCGATGGGTCGATAGATTTTCTTTGCTTCCCCTATTTCGATTCACCAACCCTGTTTGGGGGTCTGCTTGATGCGCATCGCGGCGGACATTTCAGCCTATCACCTCTTTTCCAATCCAGCCGGCCGAAGCAAATTTATCTTTCCAACTCAAATATATTGTTGACCCGCTTTCTTTCTCCGGAGGGCGTTGCAGAGGTCAGCGACTACATGCCGATTTCTATCGAGTCGAGTGGCGCAAATCGCGAACCGGTTCGCCAATTGATCCGAAGCGCCAAATGCGTTCGGGGCGAAGTGAAATTTCAAATGGTCTGCAATCCAAGGTTCGACTATGGGCGGGCGAAACACCGCGTGGAGGTTCTTTCTCCCGAAGAGGTTCGTCTTGTCCCCGAAATCGGTGGGCACGGGGTTGGCTCGATCCGGCTCCGAGCGCAAACGCCTCTGCAGGTCAAAGAGGATGGAAGGATCGTTGCCGATTTTGTCCTCAGAGCAGGGGAGAGAGTTTTTTTTATTTTAGACGGTCATGAAGATTCCCCGCACGGTATCGATTCCGATCGTGAAGGTGCACTTTTCAAAGCAACACTCAATTTCTGGCAAACCTGGGTTGCTCAATCGACGTACCGCGGCCGTTGGCGCGAAGTCGTGGATCGCTCAGCTTTGGTTCTGAAGCTGCTTACAAGCGAGCGGCATGGATCTATTGTGGCGGCTCCAACATTCGGCCTGCCGGAGGCGATGGGCGGTGAAAGAAATTGGGACTACAGATATACCTGGATTCGCGACGCCAGCTTTACACTGTATGCCTTGATCCGCCTCGGATTCGTCAACGAGTCGAAGGCGTTTAACAAATGGCTCGAAGGTCGATGTCGCGAGCTCGGTCCGAATGAGCCGCTGCAGATCATGTTCGGCGTCGACGGCACGCGCCATCTTCCCGAAACAATACTTTCGCATTGGGAAGGGTACCGCAAAAGTGCGCCGGTTCGCGTTGGGAACGGCGCCGCAGAACAGCTGCAGCTCGATATCTACGGCGAACTGCTCGATTCAATTTATCTTTACGATAAATATGGTGAGCCGATCAGCCACGAACTCTGGTCGGATCTTTCGCGATTGTTGGATTGGGTTTGCGAAAACTGGGATCGTCCGGATGAAGGCATTTGGGAAGTGCGAGGTGGGGTGCAGCATTTGTTTTACAGCCGTTTAATGTGCTGGGTAGCTGTCGATCGTGGATTGCGCCTGGCGGCGAAACGCAGTTTTCCTGCCCCTGTGCAGCGGTGGGCCTCCACGCGGGATGCGATTTACCAACAGATCCACAGTGAATTCTGGAACGAGGAAATGAAGAGCTTTGTGCAGACGAAGGGCGGCAACACCCTGGACGCCGCGACGCTGCTCGCTCCGCTGGTGAGATTTATCAGTCCAACAGATCCGCGTTGGCTGTCCACGCTCGCTGCGATTGAAAAGGATTTGCTCGATGATTCCTTGGTCTATCGCTATCGCGGCGATGACGGGCTAACAGGAAATGAAGGAACGTTCGGGATTTGCTCGTTCTGGTTTATCGAGTGCCTGGCAAGGTCGGGCGACGTCAGGAAAGCCCGGTTCCTTTTCGAAAAGATGCTGGGATATGCGAACCACCTTGGATTGTATGCTGAGGAACTGGGACCATCGGGAGAACACCTTGGAAATTTTCCGCAGGCGTTTACTCATCTGGCTTTGATCAGCGCCGCTTACACCCTGGATCGCAAACTGGATCGCAAGTAAGAAAGTCAGAAGACAGAAGACAGAAGAACCCCTCGAGGGCTCGGCCGTTAACCGTTATCACGGACGGACGCCATTGCTGCGCGATTCCCTAGGGCGTTCGCTTCGTGGGGCCGTGAAATGGTGTTGATGTCGGCTACGCGTTGACGATTTGTTCGAGCACGTCTTTAAACGGAAGGCGTGCGCCTACCACGATTGCGTCCGCCGGCCTTTCCAGGGGCGCGAATTGGCTCTCGAGCGAATTCTTTGGGAAAAAGTGTCCTGCCGTTTTCGCAACCTTTCCATCAGCGTAATCTGATCAACGTCAAGGAAGACAAAGTCTATGCGAGACTAGCCAAGGACAGCCCTTGATATCCGAGGAAAACCTCTCTGCAAGGCAACTAATCGTCCTCTCTCGAACTCGGAGCCGTTATACAAGCCTCTACCGAGACGCTGACTCACCGAAGCCAAATAATGTACCCTTTGTTCATGAGCCAATTCAGCCTTTGGATCCCCCCAGCCCCCGGACCTTGGGGGCGGGATGAACGCCAAGCGCAGCGGCAGCCAGATGAAAGTACAAAGGCCATCCTTTTGTTGTCGGCTTCAAAGCTGCCTGAACAACGAGAACAAAATTCCCGTCATCATTCGCATAACGGGTTACCTGCTTCGGTAGACAACGGGGATCATTATTTCTCCAACTCGGGAGCCGACAGTTCCTCGAATCTGGGAGCGCAGAGATGGTTAAGCGCGAACGCCACCACATAGGCAAAGGCGCAGATAAGGAATAAAACGGTGTAGCCTCCCGTGACGTTGCCGGCGGCCGTGAACTTGTCCAGCAGGAGGCCGCAAACGATCGGGAAAATCATTCCCCCAATTGAACCCGCAGCGCTACCTACTCCGATAAGAGATGCCACCGCATGCTTCGGGAACATGTCTGAAGCCGTTGAGTAAAGGTTCGCCGACCACGCCTGATGCGCAGATCCCGCCAGCCCAATCAAGAAAACAGCAGCCCAGTTACCGACACTTGTGGCGAATAGGATCGGCACCACACAGAGTGCAAAAATGAACATGGAGGTCTTGCGCGCGCGAGTGACGCTCCAACCGCGCCTCATCAGCCATCCGGGCAACCAGCCGCCGATATTGCTCAGCACCGTGATAATCAAATAGATAGTGGCCAGATGCATCCAACTGTGCGCGATGTCGAGATTACGCGTTTTCCTAAAATAATCGGGCAACCAGATAAGAAAAAACCACCAGACGGGATCGGTCATGAATCGTGCAACGATGATCGACCACGCTTGGCGGTATTTGAACAGGCTCAGCCACGGGATTTTTCCGGCGCCCTCCTGATGCGATTCATCGCGGTCACTCTGAATGTAAGCTAATTCGTCAGCGCTAAGGCGCTTCTGACGCTCCGGCACCTGGTAAAGCGGAATCCAGAAAGCCAACCAGACAAATCCTGCGAGGCCTGCCAGAATGAACGCCATGTGCCAGCCCCAGGTCAGCGCAATCCATGGAACGATGATCGGTGCGATGATTGGCCCGAAGTTTGAGCCAGAATTAAATAAGCTCGTCGCAAAGGTTCGCTCTTTCTTGGGAAACCAGAGCGCCACCGTCTTAATCGACGACGGAAAATTACCGGCTTCACTTATTCCCAGGCAGATCCGGGCGGCGAAAAATCCGCCCACGCTGGACACGAGCGCATGTCCCATGGCCGCGAGGCTCCAACCCGCAATCGAAATGGCATAGCCGATTTTGGTTCCTAACAAATCTACCAAATATCCGAAGATCAAGCCGCCAACGGCGTAGGCACCCTGGAAGGCGGAGTTCACCGCACCAAACTCCTCGTTGCTCCAGTGCAATTGGTTATCGAGGATCGGCTTAAGCAGCGACAGAATTTGCCGGTCCATGTAGTTGATAGTCGTAGCGAAGAACAACAGCCCACAAACGACCCAGCGGTAGCGGCCGCTGGTAGTTACCGACGAAGTCTCGGGTCTAACTTTCAGCTCTTGTGCCATTTTTTCTTTTCTGGAATTCTCAGTTTTTCCCGTGTGGGTGCCGCACCGACTCATCAAGGCAGCCGCAAAATCCGGCCGGTGGTCCAGCGGCTTTTCCTCAACCGCAGTTTCATGCGAAGATGGGTTTTAAGTGGCGGTCAAAAAGGTTTTGCGTGACGTTCCTCCCGACGATCTCCTCGTTTGCTTCGAGCGCGCCGGTAAACCGCTTGCCCATCCCCGCCGCGACCTTGAAACCGACGTGCAACAGTTGGCGGAAGTTGGGACTATAGTGGGAAGATGACTCGACGTGGCGGAGCGCGTCGACGTATTGGGAGGAACTCCAGCCCATGACGGATTTGGGATGCGGCAGTTTGTCCGGGTCAATGTCGATCAGCGTGCTGTAGGGGGCCACCAACTCCATAAAATGGTCGCGCGCCTGGGCGTAAATCTCCTTAACGAGCTCCAATCCTTCGCCGCCGGACTCGGCGAGTCCAATCACCTCTTCGAGCCAGGTCGTGCCTGCCGTTTTGACGTGCAAACCGGCGTTATGTTTTTTGATCAGCCGATTGATAATTGGGTAAATCGAAAACTTGTCGCTGCCGGAATGGACGCTGAGCTTGAGGGTATCGGCGTACCCGAATTCGTGGATGGCGAAGGCAATGACGCTCAGGTCCTCGTCGAACTCCCTCTCGAATTGTGCCAGATTCCCAACGTAATCGACTCCTTTGTTGAATCTTCCGGTAAACTTTGGGGCGATCGTTTGCACCGGTATGCCTTCCTCGGCGATCATCGCTAGGATAAGGAACAGCTCCACCGGGTTTTGGGGCGCGTCGGTCTCGTCGACTGAGACTTCAGTGATAAAGCCATCGCGTCCTTTTCTTTCCTTGACGCGTCGATAAATACGACCCGCCTCTTGCACGGCGAGCAGGAACTTCCCGGCGGCCCCGCGCACAGTTTTCTCGGTGAGATCGAAAGGCCGCTCGATTCCCGGAATGGAGAGCGAGCCGGTGTAGCGGCGCACGGCCTTCAAGAATGCTTCGACTGCGTCGCCTTCGGCCGCTTTGCCTGTGAAATCCGCCACGTCGAGGGTAAAAAAGTCGCTTGCCGGAATAAACGCATCGACCGTTTTCAAGCCAATGTGGTCGGCATCGACGTAGTAGGCTCCCGTGAATCCAAGCGCAGCTACCGCTGCGTCAGCCTCGGCCCGGACGTCATCGGGTTTGCTTTTGATGATCGAATGCTCGCGATTGGATTTGTTCCAAACCGGGTGAACGTCGATGCCCGCCTCACGAGCATTCAAGATGGCCCGGAGTTGGGCCCGCCCTTGGTGTGCGAACCGATCGCCGGTGCCGAAAGTATATTTTTGGATTTTCACGATTGAGCTGGGGGTTGGTTTTCGTCTGCCGTTGCCGGGGATACGCGCAAACCAAAGCAAAAAGGTAAGGCCTTACCACTTGACCATTAGACAACTTCGGAGAGCTTGTCAAGCCTGGGCCAAAAGAATTAGTGCGGTTACTAGTACCCTGCCGCAAGGTTGGCCTTCAATCGGCCCTTCGATCAAAAGCTGAATTCTTAACCCAAATATAAGATGACCAAAATGAACTTGTTTGACCTAACCGGGGAGATTGCAGTGGTCCTGGGCGCCACTGGCGTGCTGGGTGGCGCAATGGCGGAAGGCTTAGCCGGAGCGGGCGCTAAGGTGGCCGTGCTGGGGCGTAACGCAGAGCGGGGTGAAGCGAGGGTTCGCTCGATTCAACAACAAGGAGGCACTGCCGAATTTTTTTCCGCCGATGCTTTGAATCAAAACTCGTTGAAAGCAACGCACGAAACTTTATTGAACCGGTTAGGCGCTCCTACCATTCTGGTGAACGCCACGGGCGGTAACGACCCACGCGTGACCGTTACCCCCGAACACTCCTTTGAAGAGATCGACGTGGCCGACTGGCGGGAAAATTTTGACATGAATCTGGTGGGGGGGCACTGATCCCATGCCAGGTTTTCGGCCCTGCGATGAAAAACAATCGCAAAGGCAGCATTATCAACATCGCCAGCGTCTCCGCCCATCTGCCCCTTTCCCGCGTCGCGGCCTATTCGGCAGCTAAGGCGGCGGTGCTGAACCTTACTCTGTTTCTCGCGCGGGAATGGGCTCCGTACAACGTTCGGGTCAATTCCATCACGCCCGGCTTTTTCCCCGGCGAGCAAAACCGCCGTTTGCTTTTCAATGAGGATGGAACCGCCACACCCCGCGGACAGGTGATTCTGAGCCATACGCCGATGGCGCGTTTCGGAAACCCCTCCGAACTCGTCGGTGCTACGGTCTATCTCGCAAGCGAAAAAGCCAGTAGCTTCGTCACTGGGATTGACCTGCGGGTGGACGGCGGATTCCTTTCCCAGACCATTTGATCGTCCTAGCCTGGTCCTAGCCTGAAGGATTTGTGCTGAATGCAGGCTCTGGCAGCGGAATTCTCCGGCTGGTGCCGAAAAATTCCGCTGCTCTATGTACAGAAGGGGTTTAAAACGGTTGGTTTCGATTTATGTACTGTAAAAACGGGAATCAGCGGGAATATAAGACGGATAGAGACCCGAAGGGTCAACAAGATGTCAGCCTGGGGTGAAGCGAGCGGAACCCCAGGGGAGAGACAAAAGTCGACGACGCTCTGAAGGAGCGGCAGATGAGTCGAGCCGGATTCCATTTCCAGAGTCGACTCCGGCGCTCCTTCAGAGCTTGTCCGCATGGTGGGGCCGATTCCCTGGGGTTCCGCTTCGCTACACCCCAGGCGCGCCTTCGGCGCTTAGGAGCAACATATCTTGGGCCGCCATCAAAACCGGGTCAAACGAATCAGGGAAACCGTCCCGAACCCCGCTAATCTTCGTGCCATTAGTCCTGGACCGCGCCGCATTCCAGCCCGAAGTAAGCCTTGGCGTTTTCAAAGCAGATCCCGCGGACCAAGTTACCAAGAAGCCCCAGGTCGTGCGGGATCTCACCCCGTTCCGCATCCGACCCAAGCAGATTGCAAAGCAGACGTCGGAAGTACTCATGACGAGGATAAGACATAAAACTTCGCGAGTCGGTTAACATCCCCACAAACCGGCTGAGCAAGCCGACGCTCGAAAGCGCGTTCAGTTGCCATTCCATCCCCTCTTTCTGGTCCAGAAACCACCACCCGCTTCCAAACTGCAACTTCCCGGGAATCGAGCCATCCTGAAAATTACCGATCATCGTGGCCAACACATAATTATCGGCCGGATTGAGATTATACAGAATCATTTTCGGCAGTTTTCCAGCCGTTTCTAACTGATCGAGGTACCGAGCCAGTGGTTCGGCTTGCGGCCAGTCGCCGATGGAGTCGTACCCTGTATCAGGGCCGAATTCTGCCAACCGGCGGCGGTTTGCATTACGCAACGCTCCCAGGTGTAACTGCTTTGTCCACCCCGCGTCGGCATCCAGTTCACCCAAAAAACGCAGCATGAAACTACGAAACTTCAGCGCCTCTGCGTCGCCGGGCGTTACGCTAGAACGGGTACGGGCATAGATCGCACTTGCCTCGGCTTCATCGCACGGCTCCGAATAGGTAAAAGGTATGCCTTGATCTGATAGCTTTGCCCCGAGGGATCCAAAAAAGCCGTGCCGAGCTCGCAGGGAATCGAGCAGGCCTGCCAGCCCTGAAGCGCTGTGGCCACTCGCCTTCTCCAGCCGCTCAACCCATCTCTGGAAAGCGTCGCCTTGATCGATTGCAAATACCTTGTCTGGACGGAATGCCGGGTAAACGCGGGTTGGCAAGGTGCTGGTCCGAAGCGCCTCGTGATGTGCCAGGTCGTCTGTCGGATCATCCGTCGTACAAATAACCGAGACCCTGAATTTTTGGAGGATCTGATGCACCGTGAGTTCCTGAAGTTGCTCGTTCGCCTGGGCCCAGACCCGTGGTGCCGACTCTTCATTTAAAAGTTCCGTGATTCCGAAGTAGCGCCTCAACTCCAGGTGGGTCCAATGATAGAGCGGGTTGCGAAGCGTCGCCGGCACGGTTCGCGCGAAAGCCAGGAACTTTTCATAGTCGCTGGCGTTGCCCGTGATGAAGCGTTCGGGCACTCCGTTGGCGCGCATCGCCCGCCACTTGTAATGATCCCCGTAGCGGCCCTCAGCGAGCCAGATCTGAGTCAGGTTTTCGAAGCGTCTGTTGTCGGCGATGTCTGCCGGAGGGATATGGCAATGGTAATCGAAAATGGGTTGCGGTTGAGCGAACTCGAAATACAGCTTTTCGCTGGTGCGATTGGAGAGTAGAAAATTCTCGGGAAGAAAGGAGTTATCCATCGTTGGAGCCAAGTCAGAGGTTTGACCATTCATAAGTCGGAGAATAATTTCGGTCAAGTGGTCAGGCCTTGCTTTTTTGCTCTCCGCAAGATATCCTCTTATTTTATGCCGATACAGCCTATCGAGCCGCGCCGCCTCTACCTGCAGATCGCCGACCAGGTGCGGTCGCTGATCGCAGCTGGAGAGTTTCCGCCCGGCAGTCGTCTTCCCGCAGAACGAGAATTGGCCAAGCGATTCGGCGTCTCCCGTCCGACCCTTCGGGAAGCGTTGATTGCCTTGGAGGTGGAAGGTTATGTCGATGTGCGTCCCGGCTCAGGGATCCTCGTCACGACGCAGGAGCGCGCAGCGCCGGATGATTCCGGTGACGAGGGGCCGCTGGAAATTCTGCGGGCTCGAATGGTCATTGAGGGGGAGATCGCGGCAGAAGCCGCCCCGATCATGGAGCCGAAGGATATTGCCGCACTCGAACAAATTCTGGCTGGGATGAAGGGTGCGCCGGCGGACGAGGCGGTCCGCGCGGATGCCGATCGGCAGTTTCACCAGCACATCGTTACAAAGCTTGCGAACAAGGTGCTCCTGCGGCTGGCGATGGGATTGTTTGACCAGCGGGACACACCGTTGGCCAGGCAGTTCGCCACCGATTTTGACAACGCAAAAACCTGGGCCGCGGTTTTGGCCGAACACCGCAGGATCTTGTCGGCGCTGGCAGCGGGCGATCCGGAGCAAGCCCGCAAGGCCATGCGCTACCACCTGCGAAAGTCGCACAATCGTTGGGCCAGAGACGTGGACCGCGGGACCAGGGCCAGCCTTAGCGATGGTTCGCAGCGAATCTCCACCGACGGGAACGAGCGTTCGCCGGTTGGTTCACTGCGGGACGCGAGCGCCCGGCGCGAACCCTGGCGATCCGACCGAGCGACCAGCACGACTTAGGCCGTACATCCGGTCTTACCACTTGACCCTTTTGGAAAAGCGAGCAATTTGATCTCAGGCTCTCTAACCAAAGACCCCAATGTCCTTCCAAACCATCTCACGGACCAGCCCTCCTGGTTCCTACCTTACCAGCGAGCAGGCGCTTAGCGTTATTGCCGAGGCTTGCCCGGTCTCGGAATACCGCGGAAAAAGGGTGCTCCTGATCGTTCCCGACGCGACTCGGACTTGTCCCTTGGGCATGCTCTTTAAAGGCATCTTCGACCAGATCGGGGCTGCCGCGACGGCGCTCGACGTCATGATCGCCCTAGGGACGCATCAACCGATGAGCGAGGATGCTATTTGCCGGCGGCTGGAAATTTCCCTCGAGGAACGCCAATCGAAATACGGGACGGTGCGGCTTTTCAATCACGAGTGGGACAACCCCTCAGCCTTGAAGCATATTGGCACCATTTCGGCTGGAGAGATTAATGAGCTAAGTGGCGGCCTTTTTGCGATGGATGTGCCCGTTAACGTCAATCGCCGGCTCTTTGATTACGATCAGATCATCATCGCCGGCCCGGTTTTTCCCCACGAAGTTGTAGGATTCTCCGGAGGCAATAAATACCTGTTTCCTGGGGTAAGCGGGCCCGAAGTGCTCAACTTCTTTCATTGGCTTGGGGCGGTGGTCACTAACCCCATGATCATCGGCAACAAGTACACCCCGGTTCGCAAAGTCGTGGATCGCGCCGGATCGATGGTAACCTTGCCCAAGCTCTGTTTCTGCATGGTAGTGGAGCACGCTCAATTGGCAGGCCTTTTCGTCGGCTCACCGGAGAACGCCTGGGACCAGGCAAGCGATCTGTCCCGAACGCTCCATATTACTTACATGGATCATCCTTTCCAGACCGTGCTCTCGTGCGCACCGCGGATGTACGATGAACTATGGGTGGGCGGCAAATGCATGTACAAGCTTGAACCGGTTGTGGCCGATGGGGGCGAGTTGATCATCTATGCGCCTCACATTCACGAGATCTCGCTGACTCACGGCGCCCTCATCCGCAGAATCGGTTACCATTGTCGGGACTACTTCCTGAAGCAGTGGGACCAGTACAAGAAGATCTCCTGGGGCGTGCTTGCGCATTCCACTCATGTGCGTGGCATTGGCACCTATGCGGACGGAATTGAGCATTGCCGGGTGCAAGTAACGCTGGCCACCGGAATCCCCAGGGAGCTTTGTGTGGAAATCAACCTTGGCTATCGCAATCCTTCGACGATTGATCCCAAGGACTTTGCGAACCGCGAAGCCGAAGGGGTATTGCTGGTACCGAAAGCCGGAGAGATGTTGTACCACCTGCGCAAGCGGCCCGATTGGGCGCGTGAAATGTGAGAATGGGGGACATTCTCGGAGAATCAGCAGTCTAGTAGTTGGGACAGGGGTCGCCGGGGGACTCTCAGGGCGCTCCGTTAAAAAACGGGATCGTGATGGGGATGACGACTGACATTCGATCCAGGGAGGGACGGCCTCTGTGCCGTCCCACTAGTGTCCTGTCCCCGAAATAGCATGTATTTTGTTGCGATCAAAATGGGCCGTCGACAAGGCGCGAGGAGCGGAGCATCCCGCTCCACTTTCTATATTCCTGGTACTCTTGGTCTCGAGGGTAGCATGGAAGTGGGGCGG
>DASZHC010000247.1:0-4013 GCA_035938215.1 Chthoniobacterales bacterium | reverse complement strand
CCCAGTTCAGAAAATCCGCGTGACCCATTTTCCCGGCAGCTTTGATCCGGCCCCCATCCTCCTGCATCGCCACCGTGACCTGCCGATAATGCACATCAAGTCCCAAATTCAGAACCTGATTGACATAGTTGACTAGACTTTTTCCACTGATACCGTCACTCGTTATTGTTTCTTTTTTCATAAGAGCCGACAATTTACAGCGAGTGCTGTTTGTTGTCGGCTCATGTTATCTGAGTCCTGTTGTCCCTTCGGGACAAGCCTCCTTAAAGCCCAAGTGAGTTGCACATGTCCTTCGCCTTTCGGAGCCGCGAACTGCTATCCGTCCGTATTCGATAAAACTTCGGCAAATCAGCCGGCTTTTTAGCAGCTGTGCGACCGGGAAACGCCTTACGCCCCGCCCCCGATACTCCATTACTCCATCACTCCAATACTCCAGGCTGGCGGCCACGGAGAACCCTTTACGGAAATAACCCGCGAGACTGGCGGGCTTTCATCACGCGTTCCACTCCGATGGCAAGTGCTGCCAGGCGGTGCGGGATTTTCTCTTCTCGCGCCCGCTTGATTACCGAACTGAAAGAGGTCTCCAAAAGTCGAAAGAGCCGGTCTACAACTTCCGTTTCGTTCCAGAAAAGACTTTGAAGACCTTGGACCCATTCAAAATACGATACAATCACGCCTCCGGCATTGCAGAGAATATCGGGGATAACGAAAATTTCATTCCATCGTTCGAAAAGGATCTTGTCGGCATCCACGGTCGTTGGCCCATTTGCGGCCTCCGCTAAGATACGACATTGGATCTTAGCGGCATTCCCCCCGTGGATAACACCGCTGACCGCTGCAGGTATCAGAACATCGCAAGGTAATGTCAGAAGTTCCTCCGGCGCAATCCGCTCTGCTCCCGGGAAGCCGGTCAAGTCTCCGTGTTCCGCGGTGTATCGATCAGCGGCTCTGATATCAATTCCGTGCTCATTGCGATAAGCCCCGGTGACGTCGCTGATGCCAATGACCTTCATCCCGTTTTTGTAGGCTAACCCGTGGGCTGCAACCGCACCGACGTTTCCAAAGCCCTGGACGACGGCGAGTCCTCCGGCTAACTTCATCTTCAGAACGTTCGCCGCCCGTTCGACAAAATAGACACTTCCGCGTCCGGTAGATTCCCGGCGTCCATGTGTTCCGCCGACACTGACCGGCTTACCTGTCACGATCTCTGGAACGGATTGCCCCATGTAGGCTGAATAAGTGTCCATAAACCAGGCCATCACCTGTTCGTTGGTCCCCATATCCGGCCCCATAATGTCGGTACGAGGTCCGATAAACGGGATCATTTCCTGCATGTAGCGTCTGGACAAACGCTCGAGCTCGCCGAGCGTAAGCTTGCCTTCGATGTAAACGCCTCCTTTGGCGCCACCGTAAGGCAACCCTGCCAGCGCACATTTCCAACTCATCCACATCGCCAATGCCGCTACCTCACCCATTGTTACCGTAGATCCAAAACGGGTGCCCCCTTTTGTCGGCCCCATGGCGAGAGTATGTTGTACTCTGAAGCCCTGGAAGACCCGGGTGGTGCCATCATCCATACGGACCGGGACGGAAACGCTAACGGAGCGCTTGGGAAACTTCAGTCGATCACGCAGATCTTTGGGAATTTGAAGATGATCTGCGACCAGATCGAACTGATCAGTCGCCATTTGGAAAGTTGGGTCAGAATAAATATACTGCATGGCATCAGCCTGCGTTGATCACAGCCCGGTCCGGACCAGTCGCAACCAAAGGTTTGTCCTCGTGCTTGTCCTTCATTGGACCGTAGAAAATTGTAAAGGATTTCTTTTTAACGGAACGAATTCATTCTGGCAAAGAAATGTTGATTCGTACGCTGGCCATGCTTACCCGGATGATATAAATGCCAACCAGAACCGCGAAGCCAAGAATCGAGCAGTCCTCCGGGCGCCCGGCATTTCTAATCGGGACTGGCATTATCCTCAGCCGGATCGCTGGACTGGTGCGCGAAAGAGCTTTGGCACACTATCTAGGCACCCTTCCGGCCGCGGACGCCTTCCGGGCAGCGCTGCGCATCCAGAACTTTTTGCAGAACTTATTTGGCGAGGGGGTTCTCTCTGCGTCGTTCATCCCTGTCTATTCGCGGCTTCTGGCCTCCTCCGACAAGAAGGAATCCGACCATGTCGCGAGTGTAGTAGGATCCATTCTGGCAGTATTGACTTCGGTGCTTGTCGCTCTCGGAATCCTGACCACGCCGATTCTGATCGATCTGATAGCGCCCGGTTTCACCGGGGAAACAAGGCAATTGACGATCAAACTCGTGGAGATTCTTTTCCCAGGCGTTGGTGCGCTGGTGATGTCCGCCTGGTGTCTTGGAATACTTAATAGCCATGGCAGGTTTTTACTTTCCTATACCGCACCTGTCCTGTGGAACCTTTTTATTATCGCCGGGCTTCTTGCATTCGGAAATCGAACATCGTTGAACACGCTGGCGGTCATCGTTGCCTGGTGCTCGGTATGCGGCAGCTTTGCGCAAGTCCTGATTCAGATGCCAACCGTCTTGAAAGTCGCAGGTCGACTTCGATTTTCGCTCAATACCGGGTCTGCACACGTGCGAGCCGTATTGGTAAGTTTCGTTCCGGTATTCATAAGCCGGGGAATAGTCCAGCTGAGCGCTTATATCGATAACGTTCTTGCCAGTCTGTTGCCCTCGGGATCGGTTGCATTGCTTAATTGCGCACAGACAATCGGATTGCTTCCTATCAGCTTATTCGGAATGTCGATTTCTGCTGCGGAGCTTCCCGCAATGTCTCGCGAGTTGGCTGGTGATGAAGAGGAGGCGCGAATAAAGCTGAGAGAGCGCCTTCGCGCCGCGATGCGGCGAATGGCATTTTTCGTTATCCCAGCGGCGATGAGCTTTTTTGCGTACGGCGACACGCTCGCTGGACTGCTCTACCAGTCGGGCCGTTTCACTCGCATCGATTCGCTCTACGTTTGGACGCTTTTGATCGGTTCTGGAATTGGTCTTGTTGCATCCACTTCCGGCCGGCTATGTTCTTCGGCTTTTTACGCACTTCGGGATACGCGTACTCCTCTGCGTTACGCCATTATACGGGTTGTTCTGACGGTTTTACTTGGCTATCTCTCGGCATTCCCGCTTCCGCAACTGCTACACGTCGATCCCCGATTTGGGCTGGCTGGCCTGCCGGCATCCGCCGGAGTTGCCGGCTGGATTGAGTTCCTGCTTTTGCGCGGCTCGCTGCGCAAGTGTATCGGCTCATTTTCAGTTTCCATAGAGGTTTTGCTACAACTCTGGAGTTCGGCGGCATCTGCGGCCGCTCTGTCCTATCCTGTGAAATCCTGGCTGATCGGCAGCCCGCTGGCTGCCGGAATGGCGGTCCTTCCATTTTATGGATTGCTTTATATTGGGGCGACGCTTTTGTGGCGAATACCAGAAGCCCAGACACTCTTCTCCCGGTTCCAAAAGCCTCCTCCTCGACGATCCCCACCTATCATTTGAAGGAGTTCGGCGTTTTGGGGTTTCGGGTTCGGAGTTTAGAGTTCTCGCCGCCGATACGCCGACACGCCGATACGCCAATACGCCCCGCCGTCCCTGTTTTTTCAGACGTTTGGGAAAAGTCGGTATAAATAATGTTAGATCCGGCGCTTGCGCGATCGTTTGTTTCCGGATAACCCAAAATGACCTCCGAATGACAAGGAACGGAAAGTCGTCTCAGAAACGCTGGAACGAAGTGTTTGACGAGCGCCTCGGCTCGCCGCGCGCTCCCTATTCGGAAGTGATCCGCCACCTGGAACAGGCCACCACTTCCGGCCTGCGGGAAATGGAAGAACGCCTGGAAGCGACGTTACGAGAGCTCGGTATTACCTTTGAACTTCCAACGGGCCAACACCATAACAGCTGGTTTTGCGATCTCCTGCCTCAAATATTTGCCTCCGACGAATGGGACCGGATTGTGCGCGGCTTTCAACAACGGTTTCGCGCGTTCGAATACCTG
>DASZHC010000246.1:0-11496 GCA_035938215.1 Chthoniobacterales bacterium | reverse complement strand
GCGTTGAGAATGAAGTTCGCGATCGTGACTTTGATGTCGATGTGTTGCAAATCCTCATGGGAATAGTCGGTTAAAAGCACTTTCTTGCCTTGAGCTACGTCTACGAAGAGTAGCAGAAGACCGGCAGTCGGGCATTGAAGGCCTTCCACCCGATAAGCTGCGATGTACCGTAACGTCAGCTTGTCAGTATATTATAAGTCATGTCATTCTTCGCAGGAATGAGGCGCGCCTCCTGCGTATGCATGTAGATGAAGTTCTCAATAGGGATCCCGGCGCAAATCTACTCCTTTATGGCGATATGAACGACACTAGGGATCAACCGGCGATCCAGGAAATCGTTGGTCCGCGCCGGAGTTTGAATCTCTTGACCGAGATTCCAGTGGCAGATGAGCAAGGGGATCGTTGGACCTATTACCGCCGACAAAGCGATACCTACGATCGGATCGACTATATCATCGTGAACAGCGTCTTGTTACCTCAGATCGATCAACAGCTATCCTGTATTTATCGATCCAAGGACTGGTACTCAGCGAGCGATCATCCCCCGATCGTAGCTGTTATCAACGCAAACCCGCGCAATTGATCGTTCACTCTTGCGCAGCTCAGATGGTTAACCTATTCTCAAAGTTTGTCCCGCGAACGCCGAATGGAGTTCCGGGACCATTTCGTGTCTGGAAGATTTTATGGCTAACATCGTTCTAGTCGGAGCCCAATGGGGAGATGAGGGTAAAGGAAAGGTGATCGATTATCTTACCGACAAAGTTGACGTAGTCGTGCGTAGCCAGGGCGGAAATAATGCCGGGCACACGGTTGTCATTGGCGACAAAAAGTACATTCTTCGGCTGATCCCCTCTGGAATTTTGCGCAAGGGAAAACTTTGCATCATTGGCAACGGGGTGGTTATCGATCCTGTCTCATTGTGGGAAGAGATTTCGGAACTGGCTCAACAAGGGGTCAAAATCAACTCCAAGAATTTGTTGGTAAGCGATTGTGCCCACCTGGTTTTTCCGTATCACAAAATCATGGACGAGCAGCGTGAAGCGCTGATGGGAAACCGTAAAATTGGAACGACCAAACGGGGAATTGGGCCGGCTTATGGCGATAAAATCGCCCGCGTCGGTTTGCGCATGGGTGACCTTCTGCAACCTGAGCTTTTCGCGGAAAAGTTGAAGAATCGTATCAAAGATGCAAACGCGTCGCTGTGCGGACTCGACCGCAAACCTCTAAGCTTTAAGAAGACACTGGAACAGTATCTCGAGGCCGGACAAAAGATCCGCCCGCTGATCACTAATACGGTCCTGACGATTCACAAAGCGATGATGGAAAAAAAAGAGATTCTCTTTGAAGGGGCGCAAGGAACATTCCTGGACGTGGATCACGGCACCTATCCCTACGTTACCTCATCGAATACAACTGCCGGTGGCGCTTGCACGGGCTCCGGTGTGCCGCCGAATAGGATTGATCGAGTTGTGGGCGCAGTGAAGGCATACACAACGCGGGTGGGAGAAGGTCCGCTTCCAACAGAGGATACTGGGATATCCGAACTCTTGCATTCAATGGGACGAGAATATGGCGCCGTCACCGGAAGACCTCGCCGGTGTGGTTGGTTTGACACCGTCGCGACGCGGTACGCGCAAATCGTTAACGGAATCGACGAATTGGCGGTGACCAATTTGGACGGACTGGATTCGGTTGCGCGATTAAAGGTTTGCGTGGCGTATAGGCTTGATGGCAAGAAGATCGATGTCCCTCCTACCGATGCAGGGCGGTTGGCCAGGTGTAGCCCCGTCTACATTGAATTGCCGGGTTGGCAGCAGCCGACCGACGGCGCGCGTTCCTATGAAGAATTGCCGCCGAACGCCCGGGAGTATTTGCAGCGAATTTGTGATCTGACAGGGGCCAAGCTTAGCCTCGTTGGCGTTGGACAGAGTCGCGCCCAGACTATTCTGGTGTAGTCTATATTTCAGGGCAGAGACTCAGAAGATGTCCACGAAATACCCGAAACATATTGCGGTGATCATGGACGGCAACGGTCGTTGGGCACACCAACGGGGTTTGCCGCGCAGCCGGGGTCACCTTGAAGGAGCGAACTCAGCAAGACAATGCGTCGAAGCCTGCTTGGAAATCGGCGTTGAGTATTTGACACTCTATACGTTCTCCACGGAGAACTGGCGAAGGCCGAAAGAAGAAATCGATACGCTCATGGGACTTCTGCAAAAGTTTTTGAAAGATTATACCGCTGATTTATGCAGAAGAAGCGTTAAACTCGAAGCCATCGGGCGATTGCAGGAAATCCCGCCAAGCGTGCAGCGCCAACTCCGTGAATCCATTCGGGCGACAGCAGATGGGAAGAATCTGACCACGATTCTAGCCGTGAATTACAGCGGTCGAACGGAAATTGTGGATGCTACGAAAAAGATCGTCGAGGAGGTGATGGAGGGGCGTTTGACGAAGGAAGAGATCGATGCCGAGGTTTTCCAGAAAAGCCTGTACACGCACAACTGGCCCGATCCCGACCTGTTTATTCGCACATCCGGAGAAATGCGTATCTCGAACTTCTTGCTGTGGCAATTGAGTTACACCGAGATTTATGTCACGCAAAAGCTATGGCCTGACTTTCGCAAGCAGGATCTTTTGGAGGCAGTCCAGGAATTTGGACGAAGAAGCCGGCGCTACGGAGGCATTTAGCGCGCCAATTCTTTAATCTTGTTGGTTAAAATTGAGCATGTTGCTTGCGGATTGTCTGAGTTGCGCAAATTATATGATTTTGCTCGGTGACCCCAGGGGCTTTGCGGAAGGGTTCCGACACCCCACCGGGCGCAAATATTGATGCAGACGATCTTGTTAGTTGATCCCGAAACCGACTTCTTGGAGTGGGCTCAAAATCAGCTTGAAACGCCGACTACGCGCGTTATCACATCGACGACCGCGGACGAGGCGTACAAGGTCTACATCGAGGAGACTCCAGATCTCTTAATTTCGGAGACTCACCTGATGCCTTTTAGTGGGCTGGAGCTCCTGGCCAGAGTCAGGCAACGAGATTCCAATGCAATCGTCATTCTGATGAGTGCGTTTGGTACTACCCAGTCGGTAATAGAATCCATGAAACTGGGTGCTTTCGACTATCTCCGAAAAGAGTCTCTTCCCTTCAATCTCAAACCGGTTGTTGACGCAGCGCTTACGGCTCAGGCGGAAATGCGTTCCGCGACAGCCTTTAAGCCGCAGTTAACCGTCGAACAATATCAGGACAGCCTTGTCGGCCAGTCCCAGGCAATGCAGCAGGTGTTCAAAATGATCGGGCGTGTTTCCCACAGTGACGCGCCCGTGATGATTACCGGAGAGAGCGGATCCGGCAAGGAATTGGTTGCGCGAGCGATTCACCACTACAGCAATCGTAGCGCCCAAGCCTTTATAGCGATTAATTGCTCTGCGATTCCGGAAAATCTGCTGGAAAGCGAGTTGTTCGGTCATGAAAAGGGTGCGTTCACTGGAGCTTCGTCACAACGAATCGGCCGATTCGAACAAAGTGACCGGGGTACGCTTTTCCTGGATGAAATTGGAGATATGCCATTGGCAGTCCAAAGCAAAATATTGCGAGTCCTCCAGGAGGGAGAATTTTCGCGTGTCGGCGGAAACGCCACGATCAAAACAGACGTCCGAATTATTGCCGCGACGAACAAGACTCTGGAGCATGAGGTCGCCAAGAAGCACTTTCGCGAGGATCTTTTCTATCGACTGAATGTTGTCCGGATTCATCTGCCTCCTCTTCGGCAGCGAAGAGAAGATATCCGGCTGTTGGCTGAGTATTTTTTGAAGAAGATCGCGACTCAGAAGCATCTTCCTCAGCTTAAGCTGTCTGAGGAAGGCGTTAAATTAATGGAAGACTATCCGTGGCCCGGCAACGTGCGTGAATTGGAAAACACAATCCAGCGCGCGTGCGTTCTCGCGACCAGCGATGTGGTGCTGCCGAAGGATATCCCGCTCGGCGTCGCAATTCAGCAGGAGGACGGAGAAGTGGAGCAGCAATTGGCAGTCACCATCCATGCAAATCCGGGAAGACCCACGTTGGAAGTTGCGGTGGAGACGTTGCTCGATGCGGCATCCAACGACCACGGTCTCCAGTTGCTTCCCTGGTTGGAGCGGGAATTCACCTTGTTTGCAATGAAGCGGACGAAGGGCAATCAGGTGAAAGCGGCCAAGCTTTTGGGAGTGACTCGTGCAACGTTGCGGAAACGCATAGAACGTTACGGCATTACAAAGGAATTGAATTTCCAGTAGGTTCCTGGCGGGAGTCCACTGTTAAAAGCGAGCTCGTTGAATTTCGAACCGGGCGAGCGGTGGATTCTTAAGGACGTTGTTTTGCCGGCGTCCGGTGTAGAATGCAGCGACTTGGAGAGATTGTTTATTCCATACGCACTACGCAGGAATTGGTTGAACTCCTGCGAAGGAAGGGCGGCGTAAATCTGGAGCACGTATGCGACGGCGCCCAGGCATTTGTCGCCGCGTGTGTAGCGGGACACCATGCCTCAAGATCGTGCTGGATCCTATGCCCAGACTTGCGCCGGCAAGAAGGCGTTTTCAATGGATTGTTGAATTGGCAGGTCCCGGCGCTCTTCTTCTCGGAGCTGGAAATACCGCCAGTAGAAGGCGCGATTCCTGATCCGGAGATTGTTGCTGAGCGCCTTGAGGTTTTAAGACAGCTCGCAGTGGAAAGGCGCACCATTGTCGTTGTCACAGCCGCTTCGCTCGAGGATCAGGTGCCGGCCTCCGATGCGCTCCGAAAACAGACGGTCGTGCTGAAGTGCAATGAGCAGATCGATCGCGAAGCGCTGATCGAATCTCTTTTGAACAACGGCTATCAAAGGAATACACAGGTCACAGCTCGTGGACAAGTGGCGGTGCGCGGCGGCATCATCGATATTT
Source organism: Chthoniobacterales bacterium (assembly GCA_035938215.1). GTDB lineage: Bacteria > Verrucomicrobiota > Verrucomicrobiia > Chthoniobacterales > JAFAMB01 > DASZHC01. The sequence goes on along the minus strand of DASZHC010000246.1, from coordinate 6,573 downwards.
TCTCGTGGCAGCACTCGTTGCCTGTGCGGATTGAGCTGTTTGATCAGAAGATCGATTCAATTCGCGAATTCGATCTGGATGATCAGACATCGATTCAAACCCTGGATCGGTGCGAAATACTCATCGGTGAGACAGATCGTTCGACAGTGAGCCTTCGGGATTACATACGAAAGGGGGACTTGACGATCGGCATCGAACTAGAGGCCGGCGAGCTGGACGTTTCTATCACGTCGGGCGCCAGGGCTGGCGAGGGAATCGAAGATTATGGAACGGCCTTCTTCGAAACCGGATTCCAGGGCTTTGAAGCCGGCGACTTTCTCATCGAAGAGACCAAACGCGAAAGAGCGCTTGAGCAAGTGCGCAATTGGATCGGGGAGGGGTGGCGGCTCTTCGCTATTTGCCACAATGAAGGAGAAGTCGAACGGCTGCGTGATGTGCTCAGCGACAATCAAGTCGATGTTGACAGGATCCAGTTCCTTATCGGGTCCTTAACGCACGGCTTCTTTTTCCCTTGCGCGAAATTGGCCGTGCTGTGTGACGCCGAAATTTTTGGGCGTTATCAGAGTCCGAGCGTCCGCCGCCTTGCTTTGCGCCGGTCCCGACTGAGAGGAGCAAGAGCGCCGATAGACTTCTCGGAGATCGCTGAGGGAGATCTCGTCGTGCATCTTGAGCACGGAATTGGCCGGTATTGCGACATCCGGAAATTTGAGCAAAATGGCACGATCCAGGAAGTTGCTGTTCTGGAGTTCGCAAATCAGGCGCGGCTTTATGTACCATTTGAGCAGGCTTTTTTGATTTCGCGCTATGTCGGCGTCGGGAAGCGACTGCCGCCGCTCAGCACCCTGGGCGATGGCCGCTGGAGCAGGGCGAAGAAAGCCGCGCAGACAGCGGTGTTCGACTATGCCGCAAAGCTTCTGAGCATCCAGGCGGAGCGCAATTCGCTCTCTGCCTTTGCGTACCCGGGCGATACGAAATGGCAAAACGAGTTCGAAACTTCGTTTCTTTACAAGGAAACGGGCGATCAGTTGAGGGCGATCCAGGAGACAAAAGGGGATATGGAGTCGGAACGGCCGATGGATCGGCTGATCTGTGGTGATGTCGGCTTCGGAAAGACCGAAGTTGCCATACGGGCCGCATTTAAAGCGGTAATGAGCGGTAAGCAAGTGGCGATGCTCGTACCGACCACCGTGCTCGCACAACAGCACTACAATACCTTTCGAGAGCGAATGTCTGACTATCCGCTTCGCATTGCCATGTTGAGCCGCTTTTTATCTCAACGGGAAATGCGAGAAGCGGTTCATGGACTGCGAGACGGGTCAATTGACATCGTTATTGGTACGCATCGGCTGATTTCCGGCGATATCCAGTTCAAGAACCTCGGCCTTGTGGTAATCGATGAGGAGCAGCGATTTGGAGTGAAACAGAAGGAGCGGTTCAAAGAGCAATTCAAGCTGATCGATGTATTGACTCTCTCAGCGACACCGATTCCGAGAACGCTTTACCTCTCGCTGGTTGGTGCAAAGGACATGTCAATTATCGAGACGCCTCCACCCAATCGACTGCCGATTGAGACCGTGGTTTGCGCTTACGACGAGCGCGTCATACGCGACGCGATTCGACGCGAATGCCATCGCAACGGTCAGGTTTACTTTCTACACAATCGAGTGGAGACGATCGAACGGGTTCAAAAGCGGATTCAGCTCCTTTGTCCCGGCGCGCGGGTCGACATTGGCCATGGCCAGATGGACGAGCAGGAGTTGGAGGACGTAATGCAGCGTTTCGTCGGCGGCAAGACCGATGTTTTGGTTTCCACGACGATCATTGAGAGCGGTTTGGACATTCCGAATGCTAATACGATCATTATCGACCGAGCGGATCGATTTGGTCTTGCCGATTTGTATCAGCTTCGCGGGCGTGTCGGAAGGGCTCAGCACAAGGCTTATGCTTACCTTCTTTTGCCGAGAGAGATGATGACTGTCGGTGCCGCTCGGAGGCGAATTAATGCGATTAAGCAATACTCGGGTTTGGGAGCAGGCTTTAAGATTGCGATGCGGGACCTGGAGATCCGAGGAGCAGGGAGCCTCCTTGGAACGGCGCAAAGCGGGCATATCGTGAATATCGGGTTCGATTTGTATTGCCAGTTGTTGCACCAGGCGGTCGCCAAACTGAAAGGAACGCGTGTGGACGCGCTAGCCGAGGTGACGTTGCGGCTCGATTTTGTCTCGACCAATGAGGCCGAATATCTAAGCTCCGAACGCCATCTGCAGCCCGCATTTATCCCGGCGGACTACATGGCGCTGCCTCAACTGCGGATTCAAGCCTACAAAAAACTCGCCCAGGTGCAGTCGAAGGAGGCCCTACGAGAACTGGGCGTCGAGTGGCGCGATCGATTTGGTCCCCACCCCACCGCCATACGCAACCTTCTTTTATTGAATGAAGCGAGGCTTGTGGCGGCACGCGCGAAGGTCTCGTCGATTGAGGTGAAGGAATCGAAAGTGATGCTGATCAGGGGTGGAGATTACCTGTTGATTGGCGACCGGTTTCCCCGCTTGACTTCCGGCAATGCCGAAAATACTCTTCCCAGCTTACTATCTCTTTTAAGTCGACTTTCCTGACAATGCTCATGCCCTCGAAGTTGTTGCCATTTCTGCTTTTATTCATGGCTTTGCTTGTTCCTGGCGCTCTTGCCGCTCCTGCGGCTTCTGCCGCTTCCGCCGCTGAGGCTGAGGTTATCGATGGAGTAGCTGCCGTCGTGAATGGTGAAGTGATTACCTTTTCGCAGGTCCAGGAAGTCTCAGGTCCCCGCGAACGAACGCTGCGAGAGCAGTATACCGGAGTGGAATTGGTCGAAAAGATCAAAGAGGCGCGTCTGGCTGCGTTGAACGATCTAATCGATCGGCAGCTGATCCTTGAGGAATTCAAGAAGAAAAAATTCACGATTCCCGAGTACGTGATCGAGGATCAGGTGCAAAGCATTATCCGAGAGGAATTTGCCGGTGACCGGCAAGCGTTTCTTCGGACCTTGAACGCCCAGGGTTTTACGATCAATAAGTTCCGCGAGATACAACGCGATAAAGTGATTGTCGGTGCAATGCGCCAGAACAATATCAAAGGAACCTTCAGCACGACGCCGCAGCAAGTTCAGGCGTATTACGAGGCCAACAAACCGCAGTTCGCCACACCCGAACAATTGAAGTTGCGAATGATCGTTCTCAACGCCGATCCTTTGGACGCCAACTCGGCTGATTCCACCAGGAAAATGGCTGATGAGATCCGGAATAAGATTAAGTTTGGCGCAGACTTCGCCACAATGGCGAAGACCTATTCGATGGACGGGACCGCTGAATCCGGCGGAGACTGGGGAATGATCGATCGCAAGACATTGAACCAGCAGCTTACAGACGTTGCGTTTGGTCTTTCACCTGGGGAAGTCAGCCAGGTGGTTCAAATCGGGGATTCTTTTTATATTCTCTACTGCGAGGACAAGAAGACGCCGAGCTTCATACCTCTGCCCGAAGTGAGGGATGGAATTCAGAAAAAGCTTGTAGAGGTTCAGCGTCAAAAAGCGACCCAGAAATGGATCGATAGTCTCAGGGAGAAGGCTTACATCAAGATCTATTAACGGCGCGCCCCCGGTCGTGATCTGCTTGTCGATCATCGGTTTCAATTCGATGAACAAATACCTGAAGGTTTTCGGTATCGGGCTCCAAAACACGTTCGTCTACCGATGGAACTTTTTTCTTCGAGCACTTTTTGGGCTCTTCCCATTAGTCGGAACTATCTTTATCTGGGGCGCGATTTTCGAGGCTAAGGGCGGGGGCATCAACAACTTCGACTATGCTTCGGTGGTTTTCTATTTCCTGCTGGTCCTTGCATTGGACAGCTTGATCACTCCGGCCGATGACGAGTGGCAGGTGGCAGCGGATATCCGGGAGGGTCAAATGAACGCATTTCTCGTCAAGCCGATGAACTATCTGCTTTATCGCCTAAGCCTTTTTGCGAGCAATCGGCTCCTCTACACCGTTGTCTCTTTGCCGGTGCTCGTGGTTATCTTTTTAGCGTTTCACACCTACATTGCGTGGCCGTCGTCCTGGGTGACTTGGGCCTTGACGATCGTCAGTGTCTTTCTCGCTGCTATGTTGCAGTTCCTGATTTCCTATTCCGTCGCGTTACTGGCTTTTTGGATGCTTGAGATCTCCACCGTGGTCTTTATCATCTATTCCTTCGAGTATTTTCTAAGCGGACACATGTTTCCGATCTCATTCATGCCGGAAGGGATACAGGGAATTCTCAGGCTTTTGCCGTTCCCGTATGAGCTCTACTTCCCGATCTCAATTTTCATGGAGCAAGTGAGAGGGAGGGAACTCTGGAATGGCATATTGATTCAAACGTGCTGGGTCCTGTTGATTTATCTGGGCGCAAGTGCCTTATGGCGAGGGGGCTTGCGGAAATATCAGGCCGTCGGTGGCTAACTTAACTATTCTATGGAGGGTTGGAGGGGCTGCGGTCCCTCGCAGCCGCCCGTAGGCGATATAAACACCATTTCACGGCGCCGACGGAGCGGACGCCCTCCAGTTCCAGGGGATCAGCCAGCAATGGCCTGTATTCCCGTTAGCGAATGTAACCGAATCGTCACCGCGCTAATCTCGATTTTCCAACGTGAATTTTCCGGTGAATCCAGATGCTCTCGAGAACGCCTAACGAAAAGAGTACGAGCACCAGAAAAGAGCCTCCGTAGCTGATCAAAGGAAGTGGCACACCGGTGATCGGAGTAATCGAGATTGTCATTCCAATGTTCATATAGATATGCGTGAACAGGAGGGTAATGACCCCGACAACGACCAGTCTGCCTAGATCATCGGTCGCCGATGCGGCAATTAAGAGGCCGCTGAGAAGCAGCGCTCCGAACGCCGTAACCAAAGCCAGGGTTCCGACAAAGCCCAGTTGTTCTCCGATCGCGGCGAAAATGAAGTCGGTATGCACGATTGTCGAGGGCAGGAAGCCTAGTTGTACCTGGGTGTTGGGAGCGTTAAATCCTTTGCCGTAGAAGCCTCCGGATCCGATCGCGATCAAAGATTGGTTGATCGTCCATCCTGCTCCCTGTGGATCGTAATCAGGATTCAGAAATGTGGTCAGGCGCTCGCGCTGGTAAGATTTCAGGCCGAAGTTTGCGACTACGGGAATCAGCGCAATGCCGGCGATGATCATGACCAACAAGTAGCGTTTCGGAACGCGGCCGACATAAAGCAGCGCCAAAACCGCAGGGATCCACACAAGGCATTCTCCGAGATCCGGCTGGATCAGGATTAGAATCCAGGGTGGGGCGATAATCGCGCCGCAGCTTAATATTCTTCCGATCGTCGGCCAGAAACCGACCCAGTTCTCGGTATTTGCGAGCAACCACGAAATAAGAAATAGCGTGGAGATTACGGCGAGCTGGGCGGGTTGAAAGCTGAGCGGGCCGATGTCCAGCCAGCTTCGAGCGCCGTAGGTCGTTCTGCCAATGAAATGCGTCAGAGCAAGAAATCCCAAGCCTCCGAGATACATGATAAGGGGAACTGAGACATTACTCATCCATGCGCGGTAATCGACAAGGGCAGTTGCGAAAAATATGACAATCCCGATCGCAAGCCAGATGATCTGGCGCCGCCACATCTCCGTCAGGTAAACCTCTTCCCGCATATACGTTGCGCTGTAAACAGCCATGACGCCGAAAACAGAGAGGCCAATGGCTAGCGCAACCAGCAACCAGTTCATGCCAAGAAACTTACGGAGGATAGAATTCATGGACCTTTTCCGTGACTGCTTTTACTCCAGAGTAGGAACGCTTGCGAGCAAGTTCCGGGTGTACTCGTTTTCCGGAGCGCGATAGATCTTTTCCGAAGGCGCCGATTCGACGATTTGTCCGCGATACATCACCAGCACGTCATCACTAATATGTTCCACTACCGCAAGATCGTGGGCAATGAAAAGATAGGAAATGCCCATCTCCTCTTGAAGATCCTGAAGCAGGTTGACGATCTGAGCCTGCACGCTCACGTCAAGAGCGCTCACCGGTTCGTCGCAAACAATCAGCACTGGCTGAACTGCTAGAGCTCGAGCAATCCCTATTCTTTGGCGTTGTCCTCCGCTGAACTCATGCGGAAATCGATGGCGCAGTTCGGGTTTCAGCCCGACTTTTCGCAGCAGGTCCGCTGTCCTTTCTTCCCGCTCGGACCGGTTGAGCATCGGAAAATGCACCTGCAGAGGTTCGCTGACGATCCGCAGAATGCTCCAACGCGGATTCAGGGAACCGAACGGATCTTGGAAGATCATCTGAATCTGGCGGCGCATCGGCCGGAATTGCGCATCCGGCAACCTTGTGATTTCCTGTCCACTGAAAGAAATCTTTCCGCTTGTGACCTGCACAAGATTCAAAATGGCCAATCCGACGGTCGTTTTTCCACTTCCACTTTCTCCGACCAGCCCAACAGTCTTTCCAGGCGGAATACGGAAAGAAACATCTGTTACGGCTTTGACATATCCCGTTGTCCGCCGCAGAAAGGGGGACTTTCGAGGAAACCAAACGCTTAG
>DASZHC010000245.1:0-23012 GCA_035938215.1 Chthoniobacterales bacterium | reverse complement strand
TGTAAGACCGCTGAGTTGTTCAACGATTTGATTTGTATCTGCCATTTTCTGTCTCTTTCGGTATCGTCGCGCTCCGAAGCCTCAAAGCATTTAAGAATCCGCAGCCGCGAATCCCGACGAGGAACCATGTTTATTTATGTTGCAGACGCGCGGCTTCCTTCACGTCTCGAACTGGAGCGCCGACGGCGACCGGAAATCCGGGATTCACCGGTTTCCAGTCGCCGGCAGCATTAAACGTTTTCTGTAGCGGGCTGGCCCTCCTTGTCAATTCGCGCCTTCAACAATCGCGCCAGCGAGGCGGCCGGCTCATTGAGCAATGTAACCAGCTTCTGCAACGGTGACTTGAGCACTCCAAGAAGTTGAGCTAGCAGAACCTCTTTGGCGGGCAAGTCTGCCAAAGCTTGTATCTGCTCCTTGGTAATGACCGCGTTCTCCAGAACACCGACCTTGACCAAGGGCTTCTGAAATTCCGCAGCGAAACTCTTTAAAATCTTCGCGGCAGCACAGACATCACTTTCGCCGGTAACAATAGCTGTCTGCCCCTCAAGTTCCGCGGCTAAATCCGGATAACCGACTGCCGCAGCCGCCTTTCGCAAGAAGGTGTTCTTAACCACCCTGCATCGGGCACCGGCCCCGGCCAGGCGCAAGCGCAACTCGGACAGTTGAACCACATTCATCCCGCCGTATTCAGTCACGATCAAAAACGGAGAATGGTTCAGTCTAGCGGAGAGATCTTCAACGATTGTCGTCTTTTCAGGTCTCATTCTTTTGGCTCCTCTACTTCAAAAAGGGTGTGGGATCGATTTTCAAACCGGGACTCATCGTTCCACTCATCGTAATGTTGTGAACAAATTTGCCCTTAGCCGTCGCAGGTCGTGCCTTCACGACCGCGTCAATGACAGCAGCGCCGTTTTCCAGCAACGCCTGCGGCAGGAACGAAAATTTACCCATCGGCACCGCGACGTTCCCATTTTTGTCCAACTTGAACTCGACTCGGCCCGCTTTCACCTCGCGTACCGCTTTGCCCGTGTCCTCCGTGACCGTTCCGGTCTTCGGATTGGGCATCAGCCCGCGTGGCCCGAGAACCTTCCCCAGCTTACGCACTTCAGACATCGCTGCCGGGGTTGCGATCGCCACGTCGAAATCCTGAAATCCTTCCTGACATTTCCGGATCATGTCTTCGAATCCCACATACTCAGCGCCGGCTTCGGCGGCGGCCTCGGCCGCATGCCCCTGAGCAAATACCAGCACGCGCACCCTTTTCCCGCTCCCGTGAGGGAGCGGGCACGTGCCGCGAACCATCTGGTCCGATTGACGCGGGTCCACTCCCAGTCGAAATGACAAGGTGACGGTTTGGTCGAATTTGGTCGGAGGCAGCTTTTTCAACGTTTCGACAGCCTCGGCCAAAGAATAGATCTTCGCCGGATCAACGAGCTCGGCACAAGAACGATATCGTTTGCTACGGTCTGCTAATTTCATTTTTAGGCGCAGTTGTGACGGGTCCCAGACCCTCCTGCTTCTTGAATACGAATCGCTCTGGAGTTCGATTCAATCCGACGGACCAAAGCGTATTTTTCTGTTACTCTTCTATTTCGATACCCATCTGGCGAGCAGTGCCGACCAGCGTCCGGTATGCAGCCTCCTCCGTGCGAGCATTCATATCCTTGATCTTCACTTTAACAATATCCATCACCTGTTTCTTTGTCAGCTTGGCGACCTTTGTCTTGTTCGGTTCCTTCGATCCGGCAGCAATGTTTGCCGCTTTCTTCAAAAGGATCGATGCGGTGGGAGATTTGGTGATAAATGAGAACGTCTTATCTTTATAAACAGTGATAACGACAGGCAGTATGTCGCCGGCCTGTTTTTGGGTCGCCGCATTGAACTCCTTGCAGAACGCCATGATATTCACGCCGTTCTGACCGAGTGCCGGACCAACGGGAGGCGCCGGATTGGCTTGACCTGCCGGAATTTGCAATTTGATCGTCGCAACAACTTCTTTCGCCATATAGACCTAAACAAATGACTTAACCAACAACGTTCGGAAGCAACTGCCTAGCTTCTCTCGACTTGCCAATATTCCAACTCCACCGGTGTTGACCTGCCGAAAATGCTTACGGACACTCGCAATTTCCCTCGATCCGGATCGATCTCCTCCACAACCCCGCTTTGATTTTGAAACGGGCCATCCGCTACCTTGACCGTTTCACCGACCTCAAAGCTAACCTTCGGTTTGACCTTGTCTTCCAACTGCAGAATTTGGGCGAGCATGCTTTCGACCTCCTGAGGCCGCATCGGAACGGGCCGATCCTTGGTTCCGGCAAACCCGAGCACCCCTGGTGTTTCTCGAATGAAATACCAGGTCCGTTCAACCAACTGGTTCTGCTTATCCAGGAGATACATGTTCACGATCAGGTAGCCCGGAAAAAACTTCCGCGTCGTCTCAGTTCGCTTCCCACGTTTGATCTCGGAAACCCGCTCCGTGGGGATCAGCACCTTGTAAACCAGGTCTCCCATCTCCTCGGTTTTTATGCGGCGTGTCAGATTGTCGTACACCTTCTGCTCCTGCCCGGACAGCACGTGCACCACAAACCACTGATTTTTGTCGGGTTCACTCATACTCAAACGCCACCTAGGGAACCAGCATCTTGACCAGATTAACCATCACAAGATCCCAAAACGCGATGTAGCCGCTCAGCAACAACATCGCTACAACAACTACCACCGTCGAATCGATGAGTTCGCGATACCTCTTAACCCCTTTTTCTTTCGGGTCCCACGGCCAGCTGGCCTTCTCTAGTTCGGTCTTTACCTCTCCCAGGAATCCTCTAATTCGACCGATCATAAACTAGTCGGAGTACCTTCTCTCCGTTCAGTAAAACTTTGTGTGCAAAATTCAAATGCCGCTTGACTCTCAAGAACAGGTCAGGAGGGACTCGAACCCCCAACCAGCGGTTTTGGAGACCGCTGCTCTACCAATTGAGCTACTGACCTACTGTCTATAGAAAAACAAGACGGTCCGGCACATGCCGGACCCTCCAGAACCTCCTCTTAACTCTGTAACTAGTCAAGAATATCGGATACGCGACCCGCTCCAACGGTCCTGCCGCCTTCACGAATAGCAAAACGAATGGTCTTCTCCATCGCAATCGGAGTGATCAACTCGACCTCGATCGATACATTGTCACCAGGCATGACCATCTCAACGCCATCGGGCAATTTCACAGTGCCGGTAACATCTGTCGTTCGGAAATAAAACTGCGGACGGTAGTTGGTAAAAAATGGCGTGTGACGACCACCTTCTTCCTTGCTCAGAACGTAAACCTCAGCTTTGAATTTCTTGTGCGGCGTGATGCTGCCAGGCTTCGCGACCACCTGTCCGCGTTCCACGTCCTCCTTCTTAACACCTCGAAGAAGGACTCCGACGTTATCGCCTGCACGGGCTTCATCCAGAAGCTTGCGAAACATTTCGATATCGGTAACCGTGGTCTTCGTCGTAGGACGAATTCCAACGATCTCCACTTCTTCCATCTTCTTCAGGACGCCGCGCTCGACCCGGCCGGTCACAACCGTACCTCGGCCTTCAATATTGAATACGTCCTCAATTGGCATCAGGAACGGCTGGTCGATCGGCCGCTCAGGCAACGGAATATATTCGTCGACTGCCGCCATCAGCTGGAAAATCGCCTCCTTATGCTTCGGATCGCCTTCCAGCGCCTTTAGCGCACTCCCCTTGACGATCGGAATGGTATCTCCGGGAAACTCATATTGAGACAGCAGATCGCGCACTTCCATCTCAACGAGATCGAGAAGCTCGGCATCGTCCACCATGTCGCATTTGTTGAGAAACACCACGAACGACGGCACACCTACCTGACGGGCCAACAGAATATGTTCACGGGTCTGCGGCATTGGGCCGTCAGCCGCCGAAACAACAAGAATGGCGCCGTCCATCTGCGCGGCACCGGTGATCATGTTTTTCACATAGTCAGCGTGACCGGGACAATCAACGTGAGCATAGTGACGCTTTTCTGTCTGATATTCGACGTGCGCGGTGTTGATCGTGATACCGCGCTCCTTCTCTTCGGGCGCATTATCAATCTGGTCGTACCGCGTAGCTTGCGCCATACCCTTTTCGGCCAAAACCGTCGTGATTGCGGCAGTCAGCGTCGTCTTCCCATGGTCAACGTGCCCAATCGTGCCGATGTTCACGTGCGGTTTGGATCTTTCAAATTTATCCTTAGCCATTTAAGGTCTCCTTATACTCTTGCTGCTAATGTCTTCACTTAAATCGTCTGGGTAATCACAGGATATGGAGCCCATGACCGGGATTGAACCGGTGACCTCGTCCTTACCAAGGACGTGCTCTACCAACTGAGCTACATGGGCACCTGCTGAGGCCGGCCAACTTATAAAGTTTCCAGGGCCGGCCAACTCGCTTCGCCGAAAATTGAACATACCAAGCGTCACCCGCTAATCTAAAGTCCCTTATTCATTAGAGGCCAGAAGCTTGCTGCTCTCAAGGTCCGTCAAGCGAGCCCGAAACTTAACAAAGAGTCCCAACCCGTCAACATGATTCTTCGGGGTTGCCCCCCGTCAAACATCATACTTTTTGAAGGGGGAATTTATCTCGCCAGGCGCAGGGCAACAATCGCCTTCCCTTGCTGTTTTCGAGGCTGTAAATCAACCAGGAAGACAGCTACCGCTGACAGGACTACTTTGCCAGGCTTCTTCACGCAATTCCTTTTCAACGCCATACAAGTGATGCCCTTGTATGGTCGCCAGTTCGGCAATCCGCCGGATCGCCTTCGCTTTCCCAGTAGCCGGATCAATATCCACCAGGACACCATGGAGACACACCTGACCTTTGGCGACCGGGAAATTTACCGGCATACAGCTGATAAAACGTTGGATGATCGGCTCGATTTCACGGCCGAGCACCGATTCGGTCGGACCGCACATGCCCGCATCGCAGATAAATGCCGTTCCCCCAGGGAATATCTGCTCGTCGGCCGTCTGCACATGCGTATGAGTACCAGCAACTGCAGAAACCCTGCCATCCAGGAACCGTCCCAGAGCGATCTTTTCGCTCGTGGTTTCCGCATGGACATCCACAAATATCACATGCGTCTCTGCGCGTACGCGCCGAACCTCTTCCTCAACTACCCGAAAAGGGTTCTCAAGGCTCGGCTGCATGAAGGTTCTCCCCTGGACGTTGATAACCCCGACTTTACCTTTTGCAGTTTCAAGCACGATTGACCCCCTTCCCGGCGTCCCGGCCGGATAGTTGATCGGACGCAACAGCCGAGGTTCCGTTTGAATATAAGAAACCACCTCTTTCTGATCCCAAATATGGTCTCCGGTCGTAATGACTGCCACACCAGCTCGCAAAAGATCGATTGTAATTCGACCCGTTATTCCACGGCCCGCCGCCGCGTTTTCGCCATTCACAACGATGAAATCGACTCCCAACTCCTGCTTCAACCTAGGCACCGTCTCGATTACTGCTTTTCGCCCGGGTTCCCCGATTATGTCGCCTAAGAATAAGAGTCGAAGCATTGCGTACACTAGAATGAGTCCTTCTCTTATATAAATTCTCGGAGAGAACGAATCAAATTCGCTATGACGCCCGCCTTCTTTTTTGCGTTCTCCATGTTTGGACTTGTTCCCCTTGTCTGTTTTGCGCAGAAAGTGACGCCTCTCTCCGAACCTCCCAGTTGGGAGCGGTTGAATCTGTTTCAGCAGACAATTACGCACGACGAATTTTTGGCTCTCCTCGATTCCGTCTATGCGCCAGACCATGGACCCTGGTTCCAGATCACGCCCTACGAGGCTACGATCTCCGAAAACGCCAGAGACCGATTTGTGCTGAGGTTTGCCGAGGCTCCGGAAAGGCGCCAGCCCATCACTCGATACTGGAAAAGTGTCAGCGATCTGGGTGCCGACGATCAAAGACCGTTGACTGGCCTGAAAATTGCCCTCGATCCCGGGCATCTCGGCGGTCAGTGGGCAAAACTGGAGGAACGTTGGTTCCAGGTTGGATCATCGGCACCAATCGCGGAGGGCGATTTGACTCTTCGGGTCGCCCAACTGCTAGCTCCCCGACTGCGTAACCTTGGTGCAAACGTAGTCTTTGTTCGGTCCACACCTGGACCGGTAACAAACCTGCGTCCGCCCGAACTCAAAGCCCAGGCCAATGCCTCCCTTCTGGATCGTGGTGTCGTGAATATTCTTCCTTCTTATTCCGGTCCAACAGATCCCAAACGGGAGCTCTCCGTCGATTGGGAGGCGGAGAGGCTATTTTACCGCATCGGCGAAATTCATGCTCGCGCCCGCGTCGTAAACGATCAACTCAAGCCCGATTTGGTTCTTTGCCTCCATTTCAACGCGGAGCCCTGGGGAAATCCGTCGCAGCCGACCCTGGTAAAGACCAACCATTTTCATTTGCTTGTCAACGGCGCATACAGCCCCGCTGAACTGGCCTATGATGACGAGCGTCTTGCGATGCTGATAAAGCTCTTGAATCGAGTCTATCCTGAGGAGTTAGGATGCGCGGAATCGATAGGACGATCGATTGCGGCGGTCACAGGATTGCCACCCTACAGCTATACCACGTCGAATGCCACGAGAGTCGGAAATACTGGTTATGTCTGGGCTCGCAACCTGTTGGCTAATCGGCTCTACGAGTGTCCGGTGATCTATATTGAACCTTATGTGATGAACAGCGAAGAAGTGTTCGCACGCATTCAGGCACGAGAGTACGAGGGCTTGCGAAACTTCGGAGGTGTGATGCGCCCGAATATTTACGAGGAATATGTCACCGGCGTGGTAAACGGCCTCGCCGAATATTGTCGCGCAAATCGAGGAAAAAACGTTGTTGGAAAGTAGGTTGATTTGCACGGCAACGAGATATAACCTCAGTGCTCTCGATCATTTCGGGCTGTGGCTCAGCTTGGCTAGAGCGCCACGTTCGGGACGTGGAGGCCGTGGGTTCAAATCCCACCAGCCCGACCAGACCCTTACTCTGACGACGGCGCCCTCCTGGATTGTCGGGCATCGAACCCGGCCGCGGCTCGTCGGTAGGGCGAAGATTTCGGCGAGCTCAGTCGAGCCGCTCCTGCTGAGCCGCCCGAGCCCGGTGATCGCGCGTGAAATTGCGATTTGAATTGTTATTCAGTCAACCGCGCGCGAACTCGGAAAAAACTTGACTTGTCCGCAATCAATTATGTTTTTCAAGGGTTCTGGACCGGGTAAATCACGCGGAGCGCCATGATATCCATGCAAACTCGCAACATCACGTTTCTTTTTCTTTTACTCCTCGTCCTCCAGGCAACCCTTCGAGGAGAGGACACCGCTGCTCAGAATCTTCCAAATGTCGTCATAGTCGCGACCGGCGGGACGATCGCCGGCAGCGGTTCAACCTCAACAACGACGGTGGGATACAAGGCCGCGACCGTGCCTGTGCAGGCCTTGATCGAAGCAGTGCCCGAACTCAAGAAAATCGCCACGGTTCGTGGCGAACAGCTGTTCCAGATCGCGAGCCAGAACATGACGAATGACCATTGGTTGAAGCTTGCAAAAAGGGTAAACGAGCTGCTTCAACAGCCGGACGTCGACGGAATTGTCATTACTCACGGAACCGACACGCTGGAGGAAACCGCTTACTTTTTGAATCTCGTGACCAAAAGCACTAAGCCGGTCGTGATTGTGGGCGCCATGCGGCCGTCGACCGCTCTTTCTGCAGACGGCCCGATCAACCTTTACAACGCCACACTCCTTGCCGCCAGCAAGGAGGCAGGCGGAAAAGGCGTCCTGGTCTGCCTCAACGATCAGATAAATGCAGCCAGAGACGTAACAAAGACCAATACATCCACCGCCGATACGTTTAAATCACAGGAACTCGGCTGCCTGGGATATATACAAGGCAATCGCGTTGCGTTTTACCGATTACCAGCTCGGAAGCACACTGCAAGTTCCGAGTTCGACCTCACCGGTGTGGACAAGTTGCCGACCGTGGAGATCGCTTATGGATTCGCAGACGTATCCCGCACAACGGTGGACGCCCTCGCGGCGAGTGGTGTTGACGGAATCGTGTACGCAGGCGTAGGCGACGGTAACCCCTCCGAACTGACAGAGCAAGCCTTGGCAGACGCGCGGGCAAAAGGGATTTTAATCGTGCGCAGCGCACGGGTCGGAAACGGAATTGTTGCAAGGAACAATGAGGTCAATGACGACAAACGCGATTTCGTCGCCTCCGACACCCTAAACCCTCAAAAAGCGCGGATCCTCTTAACCGTTGCACTGACTAAAACCAGGGACACAAAAGAGATCCAACGCATTTTCTACGAATACTGACGGGGTCAAATACTGACGGGGTCATGTCGAATACTGACGGGGTCATGTCTCAATATTCAACATTCGAATAGAATTCCACGGACGCTAGGCTTGAATGCAGTATCGGCTGCCAGACCTTTAGCATTTCTCCATCAATCCTTGATCTCGGCCGATGACCCTCTTCTGAGGAACTGGTAATGAAAGCTGTTCATTTCAGGGGGTACGGCCTCCGTGCTGTCCCATTTTTCTCCTTGTTATAGGGGCTAGAAATGATTAGTCGGACGGCAGGGAGGCCGTCCCTCCCATGAAACGAGCATTGGCCAAAATGCCCAGGGCTATGCGCTGCATGGACCGTTTTCTACTTCAGCCAAATGTTGAATATTGAGACATGCCGGCGCGAGGACTTCGAATTTTTCGAACAGGAAACCCGGGGCAACGGTGCAGCCGACAAGGGTCCACGAACCGAGGCTTCTAGCGGATTGCCACGCGTTGCCCGGCACGAAGGCCTGAGGCCGCTCACCGGCGGTAAGATCCATTCCCAGCCGCGTTTGAATGAGATCATGCCCATCCTCAGACACGGAAAGCAGCAGAGGCGCACCTCCGTACCAGTGCCATACTTCGACGGAATCGATTCGATGCCAGCGCGATTCTTCACCAGCGCCCAGTAAAAAGTAGATTGCCGTGGACGCTGCGCGCCCCTCGCCGCTCGCGTTATCCCGCAACGTCTCGCGGTAGTGGCCTCCTTCAGGATGAGGCTTTAGATCCAAAAGACGAATGAGATCGGAAACGGAACAATCAGTGTGCATCAAGATTGATAACGCCGGCGACGGAGGCGTTCAACGGCGCTCGAAGAGAGTCGTCGTTCAAGAACGTCTCTTCATCTCGCTCTTAGGCGCGACTGGCGCGTCCACTCATCTCGTATTACCTTCGCCGTCTTATGCCGAGTTCTGCGCAGCTTGTTGGGGGTGCAATTGTAATTCGCGGGGCGCGCCAGAACAACCTGAAGGGCATAAACCTCGATCTCGAGCTCAACAAATTCCACGTGATAACAGGTCCGAGCGGAAGCGGCAAATCAAGTCTCGCATTCGATACCATCTATGCAGAAGGCCAACGCAGGTACGTCGAAACCTTCAGCCCCTACGCCCGCCAGTTCCTGGATCGAATGGACAAGCCGGTGGTAGACGAAATCCGTGGAATTCCGCCCGCGATTGCCATTGAGCAGGCGAATAGAGTTCGAACGACTCGCTCAACAGTGGGGACTATGACCGAGATCAACGACTATCTGAAGCTGCTCATGCCGCGAATCGCCAAAGCGTTTTGCCCGGAGTGCGCCCGCGAGATAGTCCTTGAGACACCTGACGGGATCGCCACAACCGTTCTTGCGAATCTCAAGGAGCGTTGGGCTCTTGTTGCATTCGGAGTACCGGTTCCTCCCGGAACTAAACCCTCGGATTTTTTTTCTTTCCTCAATCAACAAGGCTTCTTGCGAGTATGGCTGAACCAGGAGGTGCTGCGCACGGACGCACCGTCGCAGGTGAAACGACTGCCGGCCATCGTCGCCGTCATTCAAGATCGTATCTCCCTGAAGGAATCCAACCGCAAGCGATTGGTCGAAGCCATTGAAAATGCGCTCCGATTCGGCAAAGGACAGATCGCGATAGTGGCATTTGAACCGGTGGAGGAACATCGATTTTCCACTGGATGGCATTGTCCCTACTGCGACCTGGACATCCGTCCTCCGACACCGGGTCTGTTTTCATTCAACAATCCGCTCGGTGCATGTCCTGCATGTAGAGGTTTCGGCCGCACTATTGGGATCGATCTGGATCGAGCAATGCCGAACCGGAGCCTGAGCATCGCCGAGGGGGTTGTGAAGCCGTTTCAAACAGGGCAGATGCGCCAGTGCCAGGAGGATTTGCTCACACGCGCGATCCATCGAGAGGTCGATATCCATTGTCCGTTCGAAGAACTTCCGCTTGCGGATCAGAATTGGGTCATCGAGGGCGACGTCCGTCCGGATCTTAGCGCAGACGAGGTCTGGGAAAGCGGCGGTTGGTATGGTGTTCGCGGATTTTTCAATTGGATGGAATCGCGCACCTACAAGATGCACGTTCGCGTATTCTTAAGCCGCTACCGTGCTTATACGTTATGTCCAGTATGCCAAGGCACACGATTTAAGCCTGAAACATTAAATTTCAAGGTTGTGATTGACGGCGAGCGACATACGCTTTCCGCGCTGCAGCAGATGCCGGTCGATGCCTTATCGGATCGGCTTGGTCGATTGAATATTTCGCAAAAGGATGGGACGACGGAGATACTCCGCTCGCAGATTGTGTCCCGGCTTAACTACCTGGCCGACGTCGGCCTGGGGTACTTGACATTGGATCGCCCGACCCGATCGCTTTCGGGTGGCGAAATGCAGCGGGTCAATCTCACCACTTGCCTTGGCGCCTCTCTGGTTAACACGCTCTTCGTTCTGGACGAGCCCAGCGTCGGTCTCCATCCCAGGGATGTGCATCGTCTAATTGGAGTGCTGAAGGGGCTGCGCGATAAGGGAAACACCCTTCTTGTCGTTGAGCATGAGGAAGCCGTAATCAGGAGCGCTGACAATCTGATTGAGATCGGCCCAGGCCGCGGTGAGCTCGGCGGAAAACTGGTATTTCATGGCGCGATTGACCAGATCAAAGAGGCGTCAGGCGCCTCGCTCACAGCAGCCTATCTTACGGGTAAAAAACAGATTGTCCCCCCTAGACAACGGAGAAGAGCCACTCGATTTCTCGAGGTGATTGGCGCACGCGAGCATAATCTGCGAAATCTAGACGTTAAATTCCCGCTAAGGCTTTTCTGCTGTGTCACTGGCGTTTCCGGTTCGGGAAAAAGCACGCTCGTACAGGACGTCCTTTATGAGAACCTATTGAGGCTCAAAGGAGGCTTAAGCGAAGAGACGCCGGGTGTTTGCGAACGTATCACAGGTGCCCACGATATTGACGAGGTTCTCCTGGTTGATCAATCCCCTTTGGCCCGTTCTCCCAGGTCGACACCTGCGGTTTACGTAGGAGCCTTTGATCAGGTACGGGAGATTTTTTCCTCGCTCCCCGAGTCCATTGCGGCGGGACTGTCCCCAGGAGTGTTCTCGTTCAACTCTGGCGCCGGCCGCTGTGAGCGATGCTCCGGCCTCGGGTATGAGAAAGTCGAAATGCAGTTTCTTAGCGACCAGTATATTCGATGTGCTGAATGCGAGGGGAAACGCTATCAACCCCACGTTCTCGCAATCAAGCTGCACGGCAAATCGATTCACGATGTTCTTGAACTGACTGTAACTGAGGCAATTGCATTCTTTGGATCAATCAATCCGAACAATGGGCTGACCGAACCGCTGGAGCTCCTTAAGGAAGTCGGGCTCGGCTACCTGCGGCTCGGCCAGCCGGTCAATATCCTATCCGGCGGAGAGTCGCAACGCCTGAAGCTTGTGGGCCACCTGACCGAAAGCAAGAAAAGCAGCCAACACTCTCTCCTGATTTTTGATGAGCCGACGACGGGACTGCATTTGGATGATATCGCGACACTTCTGAATGTTTTTCACCGGCTCGTGGATCGAGGAAACACATTGATCGTGATCGAGCACAATCTCGAAGTAATCCAGTCAGCGGACTACGTCATTGATCTAGGACCCGAGGCGGGTGTTGCGGGAGGAAATCTCGTGGGGGCTGGAACGCCCGAAGAGCTGGCAAAAAACGACAGTTCTCATACGGGCTTGGCGCTTCGCGAGAAAAAGGCGGCCGCCTTGGGCGGTTCGCATTTAGCCGCCTCCCGGGTCGCCGAGGCTCCGGCTATCTTAAGAAAACCGGAAATCGCAGTTCATGGAGCACGTCACCATAATCTAAAAAATCTTTCCCTGAATTTGCCTCAAGAAAAGATGGTGGTTGTTACAGGCTTGAGCGGATCCGGGAAGTCGAGTCTGGCGTTTGATATCCTTTTTGCGGAGGGCCAGCGGCGATTCATGGACAGCATGTCTGCATACGCGCGTCAGTTCGTCGAGCAATTGGAGCGGCCCGATGTTGATCATGTCGAAGGACTTCCTCCGAGCGTCGCCATTGAACAGCGACTCACTCGAGGAAGTGGAAAATCAACGGTAGCAACGTTGACCGAGGTTTATCATTTTCTCCGGCTTCTCTTCGCGAAACTGGGAACTCAATACTGCCCACGGTGTGCCGTCCCGGTAACCAAAATGAGTGCATCGGCGATTTTCAGACAAGTCACGGACATTCTGAACCGGTGTCCTGCAACGTTGACTGTCCCGCTCGTCAAGGCGCGAAAGGGCTTTCATCGGGAGGTCGCAACCTGGGCGAAGCGCGAAGGATACGAAGAGCTGGTTGTCGACGGCAATCGATGTCGAATCACGGAGTTCCCGGCCCTGGAGCGCTACCGCGAACACACGATTGATTTAGTGGTCAGTGAGCTGAACAGGGAATTGCCGGGAACTGAAATACAGGGCATTGTAAAGAAAGCGCTAAAGATCGGAAATGGATCGGCGTTTCTCTTGACCGGCAGCTCGGCAGCTTCGAATAGACATTCAGCTCGAGCCAAGGCATTCAGCCCGGTTCCTGAGAGAGTCGTACTCAGTAGCGAAATGACCTGTCCCACATGTGGAGATGCATTTGAGGAGCTTGATCCCCGGCTCTTCTCATTCAATTCTCCACACGGCTGGTGCGCGAAGTGCAACGGATTTGGTTACATACTCCCATTTGCCGCGGACGAAGACGGCGCAGGATCAAGACTGGAGGCGGAACTTGTAGCTGAGCTGAAGAGCGATTCCATTTCGGAAGATACGGTAGAACGGTGTCCCGAATGTGGTGGCGCACGGCTCAATTCAATTGCCAGGGCCGTTCGGGTTGGCGGATACACGATTAATGAAATTACCAGCGCTTCGATCCGCGACACCATCAGTCTGCTGGAAAATTTGAAGCTCGACGGAGCAAAGCGTCGAATCGGGGCGGATATTTTATCTGAAATAGTGCAGCGCCTATCCTTCATGCGGCAGGTTGGCCTTGAGTACCTCACGCTGGATCGATCGGCCAAGACTCTGAGTGGAGGCGAGTCGCAGAGGATTCGGTTGGCTGCACAGCTCGGATCAAATTTGCGCGGGGTCTTGTATGTGTTGGACGAGCCTTCGATAGGACTCCATCCCAGAGACAATGAGCGCCTTTTAAATACGCTCGGGGCGCTGAAGGAGAAGGGAAATACGCTTGTCGTTGTGGAACACGACGAAGAGACGATGCGACGCGCCGACCTGATCGTTGACCTTGGACCTGGAGCTGGCCGGCGCGGCGGCGAGTTGGTCGCTCTCGGATCGATCGATCAGATCAAAAGATGCCGAAACTCCGCCACCGGCAAATACCTCGAAAAACCAATGCATCACCCGGTACGCGGTACCCGCCGCCCGTTGGATAAAGTCGATTGGCTTGAGATTTCAGGGGCGCGGGCAAACAACTTAAGGGAGGTCGACGTCCGCTTTCCGATCGGTCGGCTCTCGGTCATTACTGGGGTCTCCGGATCCGGCAAGAGCACTTTGTTAAGGTCGGTTCTGCTACCTGCAGTCCGCGACAATCTGGCGAGAAGAAGAAAAACTCCCGACAGATCGGTAACTTGGAGAGAAGTTTCAGGTACCGATTTTCTGGGGGGCGTCTTTGAGGTAGACCAGTCTCCGATCGGCAAAACCTCACGTTCGATTCCGGCCACATACGTCAAGATCTTTGATGATATTCGTGCGCTGTTTGGGCAACTACCAGAATCCAGGATTCGCGGATACAACCCAAGCCGGTTCTCGTTCAATACGGAAGGAGGCAGATGTGAACTTTGCTCGGGACAGGGAGTCATCAAACTTGAAATGAACTTCCTGCCTTCGAGCTACATTCCCTGCGAAGCATGCGGAGGCAAGCGTTTCAATCCACAAACTCTGCAGATCCGGTTCAACGAAAAGAGTATCGGTGACATCCTTGAAATGACGATTGAGGAGGCTTCGGATTTTTTCCGATCTCAATCCCGGATTCACAAGCCGCTGGAGCTTCTAACGCAAACCGGCCTTGGATACCTACAGTTAGGGCAACCGAGTCCAACCCTCAGCGGCGGCGAAGCCCAACGCTTAAAACTTGTCAGTGAATTGAAGAGCGGGGTTGCGAAGGGACTCAACGAACGTATTCGGAAAAACAGAATTCCAAAATCGACTCTTTACCTTTTGGAAGAGCCGACAATCGGCCTGCATATGGCGGACGTGCAGCTCCTCGTGGAAGTCCTCCATCGTCTGGTCGACGATGGGAACACCGTCATTGTGATCGAGCACAACCTGGATGTAATTGCCGAAGCCGATTATATCGTCGACATCGGTCCCGAGGCCGGACGAGATGGTGGGAAAGTGGTTGCGACGGGATCCCCAGAGGAGGTGGCCCAGAACAACGAAAGCCGGACAGCTCCTTTCATCAAGCGGATCCTGGAAACCGAAAAGAGGCGAAGACGGGCGGCTTAGATGGATGCGCCCCTCGTTCATCCGCGATATGCCTCTAGGGATCGACAAGAAGGACCTCAAAACCGGCTCGCCGGGAGGCTCGCCCTACCGGGCATTCGTTCCTTGATTGGCCTATTGGGCCGCGTCCAGGCCGAAATCGGCATAGATCCGGTAGGGCGAGCTCCCGGCGAGCCGCGTTTTCAGACTCCTTACCACAACATCCTGATATATCATTCCCAAATCTAATCTCAGGTCCTTGTGAACGCATTCACCACGTCCAGAACCGTCTCCAAACCTATGGTATCGATTTTTCCTCCCTCGCCTCGAATTATTTTCACGTGCTCACCCAGAGGACGCCAAACCTCAGGATTGGTTGGTCCAAATAGCGCCACTGTCGGGGTTTGCACGGCGGCGGCAAGGTGAGTCACTCCAGTGTCGTGCCCGACGAAAATGCGGCACCTGCTCAGTGTCCGCGCAAGCTCCCAAAGATTCCGTCTGATTGCGGTTTCAAAGGCAGGGCCTTTCCAACTCAGCTGAATAGCACGGATTACCTCGTCATCTGCCTCACCGCCGATCAACAACAATCTTTCAAATTTCGAGGCGATTCTTTGTAAGAAGCCATTCCAGCATTCGAGAGGCCAGTTTTTCGCAGTCGAGCCACTTCCTGGATGAAATCCCAGCAGCGGCTTTTGACTCTGACTCCGGTCGATCTTCAATTTTGGCACCGGATCGCGTAGATTCAGACCGAGGGGCTCAAGTACCGACGCCAATTGGTAAACGGCGTGGATAGTTGGTTCCTTCGCCGGCGAGCCTTTTACCACTTTCTGCACTCCTGCGGAAGCGAGATTTTGGGCTACGACTCCGCCAGGGTCAGCAAGAAAACTGATTGCGAGATCGAATTCTCTCAATCGTCCTCGCAGAACCGGAGGGATTGGTTCGGCAATGAACAGCGGGGCGACGTCAAGGGCATCCAGGCGGTCCACCCGATTGGCAGACTGAATGAGACTCGCTTGGGGTTGAACTCCCCACACCTCGATAAATGACCGTGGAAGGTTTGACCGAATCTCATCCAGTACCGGAAGAGTAAGGAGCAGATCCCCCAATGCCCCTCCCCGCAGAATAAGAATTTTCAAACCCAGATGTTAATGGCTCGGTTGGAAACCCGGCATCGAACCGAGCTGACCGCTTCGTTCCCAATCGGTGGGCTGATTCCAAGGAATCGTACTCTGAGGTTCGCCGAATCTCGGAGTATGGGCTGGGTCCTTGGAGGCATCTGAAGCGCATCCGATGAGAAGCAAGCCGGTGCCAAATAATAAAAACGCTCTCTTCATTTGGTGGTGAATGTCACTGAATCTCCGACAACAACTTTTGAGAGATTGTCGGGCGAAGAAGAAGCAAATTCTGCCACGCATGTGTTCGTTTCAACTGATACTACCCGAAGGTCGACCAATTCTTGCCCATCTCTGACGACCGTTAACCTCGAATTAGGCGCGACGCCCGCGTTGGTTCCCAGGCTTACGGTCAAAGCTTTCGCATCCCGATTAATCGAAAGAACGCTGCCTGCCAGTTCTGCCGGATATTGTGACTTACCCCTGTTTTCGGCGATCCGATATTGGTTCAGCTCATCTTCGGTTTCAATCAGACGCTTCGCTAACGCTTTGCGATCGTCCTCCGCTCGTTGTTTTTGCTCCAGATTCCGACCGGCTTCAGTAATGGCTGCTGTAAGGGCCTTGTTCTCGCTGTCGCGCGCGGTCAGCTGTTCTGTCAGCTGATTCAGTTTGGCCTTGGTCGCATTAAGTTCGCCGTTGCGCGAATCCCGCTCCTGCTGCGTCAATCGCTCTTGCGTCGAAAGGCGATCCTCGGTTTGCTTTAGTCTTTGTTGAAGGTCGTTAAGCTTCTTGCGAGCATCATCTCGCGCGCTTTGAGCGTCCTTCAGCTCCTGGCTCAGCTGCAGGAGCTTGGCGCGGTTCGCAAAACCCAGGACCGCAGCGCCCAGGGCACAAAAGATCGCGACGGTGAGGAGAAACCTGACCATTATTAGATTGAATTAACTTTTGGCTTCTTCGAGTTAGTTGTCAGAATCTCTGATCAGGCGAGCAATGGACCGCCCGGCTGGGCATTCCTGCGCCAGCCTCGAACTTGGTGTTCTGTCGCCGAAATAGCATGCCTTTCGCCGCAAGTCAGTTGGCTGTTTTGCAAAGCTTGAGCGACGAGCATCCCGCCCCATTTTTGTTCTCCTCTTTGGTCTGGGGGCTCCCGTAGCTGGAACTGGAACAAAAATGGAGCGGGACGTGAGGAGCGAGCAACGCGGAAAAACAGCCAACTGGCCGCGGCCCAAATGGTTGCGATGAAAATGGGTCGGTGGCTGCGTTGCTCGTTGGTTACGTCCCGTAACCATTTTGATACCGGCGGGAAAGAACCAGATCTGCAGGAGCGTAAAATGGTGCGGGATGCGCCCTCTACCGCCAGTCCGGCTCGGACCGCCTTGCCGGCGGCCCATTTTGATCGCAACGAATGGCATGCTATTTCTGCGACAGAACACTAAGGCGCAAATGTCTAAAGACAATCGCATTCCTGCTTGCGCAAGAAAACCCGTTGCCGTTCTGATGTAACTGGTCCATTTGAGTACAACCGTCAGGGACTATGGATCGCAGACTTACAAACCCCGCCAGGGCAGGAATGCAGCAACGGTAGTATGCTCTTCGTTGCCGTAGTTCTCTGACGGCCTTTCATCCTCTGCCTCACATGTCGAAGATGATCCTTGGCGAGCGGCGCGGACAAGAAGGCCGCTTGAATTTGAAGCTGACGTTCGATTAGCTAAAGCAACTTTGGAAACTCAGATCTCCATTCTCTCCGGTCTTCCTCCTCGCTGCGAGATTCTTTCCGGCGAGAACGTTGTCATTGGGCGGGCGGCTGAGGTGGACTTCGTACTGAGCCATCCCGAGGTATCCCGCCGTCATTGCCGAATCCTCTTCGAGGGAGAAAACTGGTTCGTCGAAGATCTCGGAAGTCAAAGAGGAACTGCGGTGAACGGCAACCGAATTTCCGGTCGAACTTCGCTGCAATCCGGTGACCATATTCAGATAGGACCCGTAGTTTTGGCGTTCGGAGGAATCTCTCCTGATGAATCTTTTTCTTCAGGCTCGGATTCCGCTAACCCGATCGGCTCCGTATTGTACAAGAAGGTACCGGTCGAATTCATTCCGCTTTCTTCCAACCTCGTTTTTGGGAGAACCGAGGAAGCGGACGTCTTGCTCAACGATCCTGTCGTGTCGAGGCGGCACGCGACAATTCAGGTTGGGGCGAAGGGATTTCGTTTGCTCGATCTGCATAGTAAATCCGGATCGTTCGTCAACGGCAGACGATTCGATGAACACGAGCTCGTTATAGGAGATCAAATCCAGTTTGGGCCCTTTTTCTTTGTCTATGACGGGAGACAACTTATCCGCATACGCCGGCTATCTGTCGGGCGAATCATTGCCAGGGGGCTGACCAAAAAGGGAGATGCAGGGCCGATTTTGAATCACGCGGGTTTCGTTGCCGAGCCAGGTCAATTCATAGGCATTCTTGGTCCGAGCGGCGCCGGAAAAACAACGCTTCTGAACGCGCTGAGCGGGCTTCGACCTGCCGAAAGCGGCAAAATCCTGTTCGATCATACAGATCTCTACAGGAATTTGGATCAATTGCGATCCTTGTTCGGATATGTCCCTCAAGATGACATCGTCCATTCGGATCTGACGGTAAGTGAAGCGCTGATATTCGCGGCACGGCTCCGCCTTCCGGCCGGCACTCCGCGCGCCGAGATTTCCAAATTAGTGGACCATACTATCGCCAGCTTGGGACTTTCCGACCGGATCAATCTGAAGATAGGGCGACTGTCGGGCGGCCAGCGCAAAAGAGTGAGTGTCGGCGTTGAGTTGCTTAGCCGACCGCCTCTTCTCTTTCTGGATGAACCAACGTCCGGACTGGATCCGCTCGCCGAATTCAAGCTCATGGAATTGTTGCGCCGGCTCGCAGATACCGGGTGCACCGTGGTCTGCACAACGCACGTAATGGAAAATGTCTATCTGATGGATCAGATCGCCATTATTACCGAGGGTCGCGTCGTATTCCAGGGCCCTCCGGACGAGGCTCGAACGCAATTCGGCGTATCGCGACTCTCCTCGCTCTACGACGCCCTCCAGACCATCGATCCCCAGACCCTACCTTCATTTGAGCCGGCTCCACCTTCTGAACCGGAACAGGAAAAACCTGTAACGGCGCCTCTCGCGAAGACGCGCAGAGCGTCTTCGCTGCCGATTCTCCTGCAACGTCAGTGGGCAATCTTCCGATCGGATGTCAAAAATCTAATCATCCTGCTGGCTCAACCGGTGATCATCGGGGCGCTAGTCGCCTGGGCGACAAACGACGCAGCGCTCACTCAATTTTTTGCCTACATCGCGACCCTATGGTTTGGCTGCAGCAACTCCGCACAGGAAATTGTTCGCGAGTTGCCGATTTACCGGCGCGAAAGATTGGTGGGGTTGAGCCGGTGGAGTTATCTGGCGAGCAAGTTTCTCTGGATGGGTGGGCTTACGGCAATTCAGGCCCTGTTGCTGTACGCCACAATCGTCGTTGGAAGGCTGGGAACGCATGGGGCTGCGCAGTGGCAGATCTTCGGCCTTCTCCTCTTGGCGTTTACCTCCACAGGAATCGGTTTGACAGTCTCTTCTCTCGCCAAATCACCAATTCAGGCGGTGATGTTGGTCCCGCTTCTGCTGATTCCTCAAATACTTTTCTCCGGTTTCACCGTTCCTGCGAAAGACATGACTCCGCCGGTCCTCATGGTCAGCCAAATCATGCCCAGCTTCGCTTCCCAACGAATAGCCGATGTAAGCTTCCTGCTCGGACAAAAGATTTCCGGCGAGCTCGCGCGGGATTTTCCGACCTCGTATTTCAACATCAATGATTGGTACCGCTCGAAAACGGGTGAGCGACTTAAGACGGGCACCGTCTACACTGAAACGCGCCCGCTCTGGGTTGCTTACTTGTCTCTAAGTATCTGGACAGCGGCGGGATTTCTCGCTTCCTTCTGGTTGCTGGGCCGCAAGGAACAAGAATAAGCGGCCCCGGGGCTATGGTTCTACGCGGAGCGATGAAACTCCCCCAGATCCTTCAACCCGTACACCCGCACGACTTGACTCTTCCCCTTGAGCTGAAATTCGCCAAAAGGGACAAAATCGTATCCGACTGGAAGCACGGTGACGAAATCCTGCGAAAGCACGAGATTTTGGTTCAGTTCCTTCATGACGCCTTCCAGACGAAAAGCTGTGTTAACTGTATCGCCGATGATGGTCGCATCTCGCATCGCAACTTGGCCGATGTTGCTACTCGTGACACGACCAAAGTGAAGCGCGATTCCGACCCGGAAAGGTGTGTCGGTTCCGGGCCAGACTCGGTTCGCGGCAAGCTGAAGAATAGTCAAGGCGACATCAAGACAAACCGCGCACTCAGTCCCCTCCTGGTCACGCGCTGGCCAGTAGGCGAGCAACGCATCTCCAATATATTTGTCAATGATGCCCGCTGCCGACTGAACGGCGTTCCCGATATCGCGAAACCAGTTCCCGATAATCTGGGCAAGTTCGCGTTCGGTAAGTTTTTCTGCCATCGAACTGAATCCCCGTATATCGCAGACCAGAATTGCCACGGACAAAATCGCTTGATGGCCTTCCATGCTTACGGCGGCAAGAGTTGCGTCAACATTCGCTCCCGGATCATCATCAGGGGTTTGATCGAACACCAATTCATAGTTGGCGATTCTCACCCGGGCACCCGACTCCAGGGTCACCGGCATTATCACGCGCTGATCGTTGACAAAAGTGCCGTTTCGACTGCCTAGATCCATGAGCTGGTATTGAAAACCATTGTGACAACGAACGATCGCGTGCTGGCGCGATACGTGGCTGCCCGGAAGCGGAATCGTGTTGTCGGCCGTCCGGCCAATGGTTGCAGTATTGCTGACCGCTCGCTCGAATGGCTCAACCCCTGGGGCATAAACGCGAAACTTTGCCGGCATGTGAATTCAGAAAGAGGTTATGATGGCATGCCGATGTTCGCTTTGCCAGCTTCATCTGACCGGCCTGCCACGAGTCGCAGGATGTAGAAAAATTAGTTGACCAGCCTGCCGCAATCCCCTAATTTCGAGGTCATTCCATCAAGAGTGGCGGAGGGACTGGCCCCATGATGCCACGGCAACCGGTCTCGCCAAGTGCGAGACGGCCAGGTGCCAATTCCAGGTCCGGGGTAGCCCGGGCAGAGATGGAGAGAGCGTGATTTTTACAAATTCTCGCGGCTCTTGGTGGGATGATGAACTTTTTCCGCCTGATTATGGATAAACGCCCGTTCTTTTCGCATCTCCAATGCCGAGAGTGTAGCCGCCAATACCCGAAGGAAGCCGTTCACGTTTGCGAATTCGATTTTGGCCCGCTCGAAGCGGCTTATGACTATGAGGCAATCGCTCAAAGTCTTAGTCGCGAAAAAATATCCTCCCGGGCTCATTCGATGTGGCGATATCGGGAGCTTCTCCCTATTGAAAACGAACCAACCGTAGGACTTCAGACCGGTTTCACCCCATTGATTCCTGCGCACAACTTGGCCAGGCGCCTCGGCGTCATGGAACTCTACGTAAAGAACGACACGGTTAACTATCCCACCCTTTCCTTCAAGGATCGGGTTGTATCGGTCGCTCTCAGCAGAGCCAAAGAGCTTGGCATAAGTACCGTTGCCTGCGCTTCAACCGGAAATCTTGCGAATTCAGTTGCCGCTAATGCTGCATCCGCGGGCTTACGAAGCTTTGTTTTGATCCCTGCGGATCTGGAGCCGAGCAAAATTCTTGGTTCACTCGTATTCGGCACGAATGTGGTTGGGATCCAAGGTCCGTACGACCAAGTGAATCGTCTCTGTTCAGAAGTCGCAGGAAAATACGGTTGGGGATTCGTCAACGTTAACCTCCGCCCCTACTACGCCGAGGGATCGAAAACGATGGGTTTCGAGATCATCGAGCAATTGGGTTGGCGCCTGCCAAGGCATACGGTCGTTTGCATGGCGAGCGGATCGCTGCTGACTAAGATACACAAGTCGTACAAGGAATTTTTGCAACTTGGTCTGCCGAAGCCGGGACCGTACAGCATCTATGGTGCGCAGGCGGCGGGATGTTCCCCGATCACTACCGCCGTCAAGAACGATACGGAAGTCGTTCGCCCGGTTCCCCGGCCGCAGACCATCGCCAAATCACTGTCAATCGGTACTCCTGCGGATGGCTACTATGCGATCCGGACCATGAAAGAAACCGGCGGGACGGCTGAAGACTGCACCGACGCTGAAATCGTGGATGCAATTAAGCTTCTTGCTGAGACAGAAGGTATTTTTGCGGAGACGGCTGGCGGCGTCACGGTCGCCTGTGCGAAAAAGTTGATCGAATCTGGCCGTATTCCACGCAACGAGTCGATTGTCCTGTGTATCACCGGGCATGGTCTGAAAACTCAGGAGGCTATTGTCGACAAAGTCGGAGAACCAAAACTGATACGTCCAACCCTGAAAACATTTGAAGCGCTATTCGAGCACGAGCTTCGGTCAATCTAATTTATGGCAATCCCCGTTCGAATCCCTACTCCGCTACGCAAACTCACCCAAAATCAGGAAATCGTCGACGCAGAGGGCGACACGATACGCGAGGTCCTCAATAGCTTGGAAATCAGTTATCCTGGATTGAAGGAACGCATCTGTGACGAGCAAGATCATATTCGTCGATTTGTGAATGTATTTGTTAACGACGAAGACATTCGTTTTTTGCAGGAATCAGAGACGCCGGTCAAATCTGGGGATGAGGTAAGCATCGTACCCGCAATTGCCGGGGGCTAACCACTTATAAGCGCTAACTTAAGCGCAAAGTAAGCGAAGCGTCCCGCTTTGCCCGGCTCAAAACCGCGCAAACCGAGACGGTTCGCCTACATCGTAGCGCGTTCGTGAGCGCTGCAGCTCTAAGTTAGCCTGACTTCCGGCCCCCTTTTTTTCTTTTCCCTCGGATTCGTGCTTTTTTGGACCGCTTTTGTAGCAAGTAATTATTTGTTTATTTAGCGTTTTATGCTTGTGAATAAGATGATGTAATCCATATGGTGTAGCAATAATGTTTGTGCAGGCC
>DASZHC010000244.1:0-3819 GCA_035938215.1 Chthoniobacterales bacterium | reverse complement strand
AGTTAGGCAAAAAAGTCTCCGTCGATCGGCCGGAGTTTAAGGCGACCGAAAATGAGGTCCAGGCGCGGGTATCCAAACTTTTGTCGATCAAAGGAAAGCGAACCGTCACGTCGTTCCATAGAGAACTCGGACTGTTGCTATGGGAAAAGTGCGGTATGACCAGAAGCAGAGAAAGCTTACAGGAGGCATTGCAGAAGATCCCGAGCTTGCGAGAGGAGTTCTGGCAGACCCTCAACGTTCAAGGCAGCGGTAGTGAATTAAACCAATCCCTGGAACAAGCAGGAAGAGTCGCCGATTTTTTGGAATTCGCGGAGTTAATGTGTTTGGACGCATTGGAACGGGAGGAATCCTGTGGCGGTCATTTCCGGGTCGAATATGAGACCAAGGACGGCGAGGCGCTCCGCAATGATGAAGAATTCTGTCACGTCGCTGCCTGGCAATATACCGGGCCTGAATCAAAACCAGTTCGCAATGTCGAGCCGTTGGTGTTTGAGAACGTCAAATTAGCTACCCGCAGCTACAAGTGAGAACGCCGGGAGCGCCGAGAACGAGCGGGAACGATAAATATTTTTTCTTTCACGGAGCATAGGTCGACCTCGCATATGAATTTAAAGCTCAAAATCTGGCGACAAAATAGTAAGGACGAACGGGGCAGATTCCGGGACTATGCCGCTAACAATATTCCGGCCGATGCATCGTTCCTGGAGATGCTCGATATCGTAAACGAAGAGTTAATCGAGGCAAAAGAGGACCCGGTTGCTTTCGATTCCGATTGTCGGGAAGGCATCTGCGGTATGTGTTCCTTGGTGATCAACGGAATCCCGCATGGACCCGGCAAAGCAAAGACCACTTGCCAACTTTACATGCGCCGTTTTAAGGACGGGGAAACGATCTGGATCGAACCATTTCGGGCGACTTCATTCCCGATAGTGAAAGACCTGGTCGTGGATCGTACCGCGTTCGACCGGATCATTGAATCAGGAGGTTATATCACCGCGCGAACGGGATCAGCGCCGGAAGCGAATTCGACTCTGATTGGAAAGCCGGTTGCAGATCTGGCGATGGAAGCAGCCGCGTGCATCGGTTGCGGAGCCTGTGTCGCTGCTTGTCCGAATTCATCCGCGATGCTTTTCGTTGCGGCGAAAGTCTCTCACCTGGGCCTGATGCCACAGGGCCAACCTGAGCGGAAGAGCCGCGCTCATACCATGGTCCGTACGATGGATGAATTGGGTTTTGGCAACTGCACGAACCACTACGAATGCGAAGCTGTTTGTCCGGCTGAAATCAGCAGAACTTTTATCTCGCGTCTAAACCGTGAATACCGGATGGCCGCAACGCGCGAGGCGGTGGCAGTTTCGGTGGACGAGTAACGGGTTAGGCGTTCACGGTTGGCAGTTTGCGGTTTGCGGTTCACCCTTCGCGAAGCCGTGGAGCGCTGCCTCGCTCGCGAGGCCGTGGTGAACACGGAGATACGGTCACATACTGGCCCTTCGGCGTACGGTGCTCTATGGTTCACTAGTCCGAGACGGGCCGAGATTACGAGACGTTGCGGTGCTGGATGGCACGGCAGTCCAGGTCCTCAACTCAATCTCCTAAGCCGCGATGCAGAGCGTAGGCAAATTAAGGGCGTACTTTACGATATTCCCCTGCTCACCACGGCCTCGCAAGCGAGGCAGCGCTCCACGGGGGCGCCCCCTCGAATTTCTTCAGCTCAGGTTCTCGAGGATGGCGGCTCCCATATCGGCGGTGCCGACCAGCTTGCAATCCGGTGAAGCGATGTCGCGTGTTCTATAGCCGGCCGCGATCGTTTTGCGCACGGCGTTGTCGATCTTTCGGGCAATTGCATCCAGGCCAAAGGAATACTGCAACATCATCGCTCCGGAGAGGATCTGAGCAATCGGGTTGGCTACGCCTTTGCCGGCAATATCCGGTGCTGAACCGCCGCTCGGTTCGTAGAGCCCGAATCGATACAGTCCCCGTTGGCCGGTGCCGAGACTGGCACTTGGCAACATGCCGATGGAGCCGGTTAACATGGCCAACTCATCGCTCAAGATATCTCCAAACGTGTTTTCCGTGACAACCACATCGAACCCTCGTGGATTGCGGATAAACTGCATCGCCGCGTTATCCACTAACAGATGGTTCAGCTCGATTCCTGAATAAGAGCCGGCGACTTCTTTGACCACAGCCCGCCAAAGCAATCCGTTTTCGAGCACGTTCATTTTATCAACGGAAGTTAGTTGTCGCTTGCGCGTACTAGCGACTTCGAAGGCCAGCCGAGCGATCCGTTCGATTTCAGACGCCCGATAAATCATGGTATCAATCGCGACCTTCTCACCGTTCTCCTCCCGGGTCTCTTTGGGCTGACCGAAGTAAAGGCCGCCGGTCAGCTCGCGAATACACAATATGTCAAAACCACCGGCAACGATGTCGGGACGAAGCGGGGAAGCGGACGTCAGTTCGGGAAAACAAATCGCCGGTCGCAGGTTGGCAAAAAGATTGAAATGTTTGCGCAGCGGCAAAAGAGCAGCTCGCTCGGGTTGCTCGTTAGGGGGAAGCGACTCCCATTTCGGACCGCCAACAGAACCAAAGAGAATGGCATCGCTGGCTGAACATACTTCCAGCGTTTCTTTAGGGAGGGCTTTACCGGTCGCATCGATGGCAGCACCGCCAACCAGGGACTCCGTAAATTCAAGATCGATTCCTTGGCAAGCAACGTTCAGAACTTTTATGGCTTGGGCCATCACTTCCGGCCCAATACCGTCACCGGCCAGTACCGCTACCTTCAGGTTCTTGGTTTCAGGTCTTCCGTCCCGGGTCTCAGATTTCTCGCGGGTCGATTCCCATTCTCCGTTGCTAGGGCCTGGTGTGTTCATACGATATATGGCCAATCTTTAGCGCAGAACTAAATAGAAACAAAATGACTACGCGTCGAAAATACGGCGCAAGCCGTGGAGCGTGCCTCGCTTGCGAGGCCGTGGTGAGCAAGGGAACTTTCAGGAAACAGATCCAGCTCGGTCAGAGCTCTATGTCGCGACCTCAGCCTGACCCGCACCAGAGCGCTGCTAGATGATGGACCTGCAGTACTATCAGCCCTGTTTACCACGGCCTCGCAAGCGAGGCGCGCTCCACGCCTTACGCCTTACTCACCTGCGCTCGGCGTCCACCTTATGTCGCTCCTACGGAGCTCGCCGCTATTTGAATGGCGCTGGCTATAAATATTGCGCTCCTACGGAGCATCCCGGACTGCCGCGATAAAGTCCCGCATTTTGGCATAGTCTTTCTTGCCGGGCTCAGATTCGACTCCAGTAGCCACGTCGACGGCATAAGGGCTAGTCATTTTGATGGCAGTTCGGATGTTCTCGGAGCTTAACCCTCCGGCCAGGATAATTGGTTTGTCGATGGCGAAACGGCTCAGTAACGCCCACGAGAAGGTCTGGCCCGTCCCACCAAAAAAGCCGTCCCGATGACCATCAAACATAAGCGCAAAGCCGTGAAACCATTCGAAATCGCTCGGCTGCTCGTTATTCGTCTGTATCTGAATCGCGGCAATTAATGGTTTACGCGTAGCGATCAATCGGTTCGCGAATGAGTACCAGCCTTGCCCATGCAATTGCAGGGCATGAAACAGGTCTCCTCCCAGCCAGGATTCGGCCTCGGATAACTCCGGATTTACGCCGACCGCTACTCTCGCGATTTCGGGAGGCAAATCGGAGATCCAGTTTCTGGCAGTCTCCAAACGCAGAAATCGCTTACTACCTGGAAACAAATTGAAACCGAGCGCATCAGCTCCACACTCGATCGCCGCCAACGCGTCGT
>DASZHC010000243.1:0-19771 GCA_035938215.1 Chthoniobacterales bacterium | reverse complement strand
ATTGGCGGCCGTAAGGCACAGCGTTCCCGGTATCAAAGCCTTGAAACCAGTCCGCGGAATAGGGAGGTTTAACGTCGCCAATATTGTTGATTCCGAAAGTGAGAGTCGTATTGGCAAGCCACTTGCGAATTCCCCTGCTGGACCCTTCCGCTTTCGGTGAAATTGCTTGTTCACCCAGAATCCGCTTACCATCCTTTGAATACCCGGGCGGGGGCGTTTCGGACACCGGCGCCGCCGCTTCTCCTAGCGTATAGGAAATTTGCCAATCAAGCGTGGTAAAGCTTCCGATCAGATGCACATAATGTGGGGCATCCAGCGTTGCCAGACCATCAGTTCCTTTGAAGTTATCGTGAATATCGTGCTCGGAATCAATGTAGTTCAAAGTCAAACCGGTGCGGAAGGTATCGATTCCAAACAATTGCTTCGAATAGAATAGGCTGGCAATTGCTTTGAAATCAGGAGTGCCGAAGGAATCCAACTCGTCGAAGACAGCGAATTTCGCTGAGCCATCAGGTTTTGCGCCTATAATTTGCTGGAGCTTGAAATTATAAATGTAGGTAGCGTTCGCCTCAAGATCTAGTTTTCCCCACGGGTATTCCTTGGTGACATAGCTCACTCCGAAATCGACGCCGTCGACCACCTGCGTTCCGACGTTCGCAAACGGCGCAATGATGTTCACTATTTCGCCGCTGGCACCGCGCGTAATGCCGCCAGGAAAAGCACTTGGATTGTCGACTACCTGTTGTGCGGAAATTTGGCCCACCAGATTCCGTATTTCGACCTGATACCAATCAACGTAGGCCGTAAACCCTTTCGCCCATCCCCACCAGCTGTGCTCAGGGTCAATAGAGCCCGGGGTCCAGACCGCGCCCAAATAGTACCCGTAGGAGCTTTCCGGTTTCAATTGCGCATTTGCAACGGTCGTCAATAGCGTTTGATAAGAAGTTCCAAGGACAGGGTCATTAATGCTGGCGATCGATTGAATGGAGGTACCGAACAACTCGCTCAATGAGGGCGCAATAAATCCTTCAGCATAAGTTCCTCGCAAGGTCAGATCATCGAACGGCTTATAACGGACTGCAACTTTAGGCTTCGCGGCGTCGCCGAAATCGGAATAGTCATCAAGGCGTTCCGAGAAAACAACTTCCAGGAGTCGCGCACCTGGCCAAGACCATTTGCCACCCAATATCGGCAGTGTCGCTTCTCCGTAGGCACTTTTAATATAACGGCGTCCGCTGACCTGTTTGCCAAGGAAATTGCCGTTCTCAACAACGCCATTGCGGCTGTTGTTGTCATTGACTTGGATTAAGCTTTCGCTCCGATACTCCAGACCGCCGGCGGCAGTAAGAACGCCCGAGGGTAACTCCCACACCGTTCCTCCGGCTTTCAATATCCAGTCCACAAGATCGGTCCGGCTATCCAAAATTTGCTGGGTCCGGATTGCATCATGAAACTGCTTATTTGGGCTGTCTATCGACTGATCAGTGAACGGGTTGAAGAACTGACCTTCGAAACCCGGAAGCGTGCCGTTCAGGGCCTCCTGCAACTTAATAGTATTGACGGCGTTATCCCCCACTTCTGTCCCGTCGGACTCACCGTAAGTGAAACTGGCATCCAAAAGCCAATCATGCGGAAGCTGAAACGTCAGTCCAGCCGTGTTGCGAAGCGTCCTCACCGTCGTATCAGTCGTCCAGGGACCGAGCTCGTACAACGCGTTAACCGGGAATCCTGCCTGTGTCAGTGTCACACCGAATGGATTAAACGGATTGTTTGCGGGAACCGTGATGTCCCCGCCATAGCCTTGGTTCGGTGTTACTGTAGACTCTTCATTCCGCTGAATAACGAAGGAATCATAGATTCTGAGCCACGGTGTAGCGTCATAATCCATACGAACAAAACCACCATACCTGGTTTCCCGGGGCACGATTTCTTTAAACTTGGTATCAAAGTTCAAAGGGATGCTTCCGTTGATGTCAAAATCGGCCGCCGTAATGTTCGAACCCGCCGTACCAGGCTTCATCGCGTAAAAATTCCCCGCAGCGTCAGTAAATACGCCCTGAGGCGACCAGAAATTCGGCTGATCGGGATATTTCGGGCTATACCTGCTATGCTGCAGGAATGCCGAATAGGCGCGGTCGCTGGCCATAATCGGCGATTGACTGTAAAAATCGAAGCTAGTAACGATGCTTACCTTCGAGGTTTCGCTAAAATTGTGATCTATCCCGCTCGTAAATTCCGCGTGGTTAACCTCGTAATCACCGCGCTGGGTAATGCCATAGTAGTAATTGAGATCGGTTCCTTGATAATTTTTTTTGAGGATTAAATTGATTACCCCTGCGACCGCATCCGCTCCATAGGTCGCACTCCCACCGTCCTTTAAAATTTCAATTCGATCGATCGCAGCCAGCGGGATAGAATTTAGATCCACGAAGCTTATAGGCCCGCCCGTCGTCGTGTTAATTGGAAAAGGGTAGGCCGGAAACCGAATCCCGTCGACAAGGGTTAGCGTCGCATTAAACGGGAGTCCCTTCAACCGAGCCGCAGTCGAGCCCGGAGAAGGACTGAGGCCCGCTGAGCTGATCGGGTTTAATCCGCCGAGGTTCTCCGGAAATCTCTGAATGACATCACCGACGGTCTGGTCCGCCTGCTTCGAAATAAAGTCCTGATCGAGCGTCG
This sequence comes from Chthoniobacterales bacterium, assembly GCA_035938215.1. Taxonomy (GTDB): domain Bacteria; phylum Verrucomicrobiota; class Verrucomicrobiia; order Chthoniobacterales; family JAFAMB01; genus DASZHC01. The sequence goes on along the minus strand of DASZHC010000243.1, from coordinate 17,095 downwards.
TTACCGGCTGCGGGCCATCTCCGATGCGCGGAATGATATAGCCTGTCACCGTGATCTTTTGCAGTTCTCCACCGCTTGACGGCGATTGCGTCGCTGCGGACTCAGTGACAGCAGGGCTCTGCGTCGCAGCTGCTTGTTGAGATTTTACTCCCGCCGGAGCGTATACAATTGCTATCAGAACAGATGCTAAAGCGGTGAGCAATCGATTGTTGAGTTTTCTTCTCATTTTACTCCTCGGCGAAGCCGGATTCCTAGTTTACTCCGCGCTTTTTGCACGTCTTGCACTGAAATCTAAGGCGATGCGTTAGCGTCTTTATTAATTTTGGTCAAGGGAAACTCATTTTATTGAACAATTTCAGATTTCAGTTGTCCGGTCCCATCTTTTTTATAAACCGGGTAACACGTCTGTGTTTCTTCTCCGGAGCCGCCTTCTTCTTATTGCACAAACGGGCATCAGCCGCCGATCGATCGCTCTCGGTAGGGCAGATTCCGGACTTAAGCGTGCGCCTTCTCGCCGTGAAGTAGGCTCGGTCGCCTCCCATCCGTATTGAAAGACAGGAATTCGACAGAGCACAAGTGCGCTAGTGTGCCAACTGGAAGCTAACCGGCAACGTGTAAGTGCCGTTGGAATTCGAGGAAAATTTCCAGTTTTCCCTGCAGAATCGTATCACATAGCTCGAAAGCATCGGAGGACCGGATATCGCCCGCGCGTCGACGATATTTCCGTTCTGAACCGTAAATGCAACACGAACCTCGCCCGTGATGTGCATTTCCAGCGCCTGCGGCGGATAGCTGGGTCGCGGACTACGGATCAGTGTGCCCGAACGAGGTCCGCCATTGCCTGTGCCATTAGGCGCCCCCGTCTTACTTCCTTTTACCAATCCGGGCGCGGCAGTGGGTGCCACGGCAGGTTTCGTCTGTTGCACCTGCATGGGTGCTGTAGGCTGCGGCTTCGGCGTCGGACGCGGTATGGGCGTGCTGACCGCAGTTGGAGCCGGAGTTGGTGTCGGTTCAGGTACCTCGAATTCCGGCGGCTGATCTAAAGGGGGCGGTGTCGGTTCCGGCTCCGGCGGAGGCGGAGTAGGTTCAGGTTCGGGCGGTATCGGCTGTTCCTCTGGTGCCTCCGGATCGCCGAGCTTTTCGACGTCGTTTGTATCCAGTTCCGTCAGCTGTATCGAATCATCCTGGAAAGACGGAGGCTCGGGAAACTTCAACCACCAACCGCTGACAGCACCCAGTCCGTTGAGAATCAGCGAAATCAACAGGAAAATTATGAATGGCGCTCCGCCTCTCGATCGAAACGACTTTCTTAAGTCATTCTCGGTCATAAGCAGCCCTCCTGGAATCCTTGAAAAGCAAAACTGGTTGCAGATGAGTCAAGTTTTTTCGTGTCCTGTACCAATCATCAGGTGCCTTGCTTTTCAAGGATTCTATAGCGAGGCCGCTTCGTCCAATCGGCGCTGCTCCCAACGCGACCTTGATACCCGATCTCTCGCCGGCCTGAGGGGCGGCTTCGCTAGCTGATCGCTCATTAATGCGACGCAGGTGCAGGCGGTGGCGCGGATGCGTCTTGTGCTCCCGGCGTAGACTGCGCCGCCGGCGGATTTGTGGGCATGGCGGCTCTTTCGTACGCCTTGATTTCTAATCCAACCTTCTGAATTCCAGCGGTGCGCGCCTTGTCCAGAACGTAAACGACCGTCTCGTAAGTCGCGTCTTTATCGGCCCGTATGAAAATACGGACGTCATGATTCTTTTCGTATAACGCCTGGAATCTGGGCAAAACATCGTCTTTCGGGACTTTTTCTTTTTCGAAATAGATGTCCATTAGCGCATCGATACTAACCATTGTGAAGTCGGGCTTACTATTCGGCTGAGCGCTGGTCGCCGTCGGGAGATTGACGTCAATCCCCTTCATGTTGATCATTGTCAAACTGACTAGCATGAATGATGCCAGCAAGAAAAACATGATGTCGATCAGCGGGATGATCTCAATCCGCGCCTTCTTAATTGGAACCGGCGAATTGCTGTGACTGCTGCCGTGCATCTTGTTCGGTAACGAGGTTATTTCTGCTCCTCAGGGAGTTGAGCATCAGGATGACGTTATTGCACGTTGACTCGAGCTCAAACTGAAGCCGCGCTACTCGCGCGTTGAAAAAGTTAAAAAAAATCAGAGTGAAAATCGCGATACCGAGGCCGCACGCCGTCGCAATAAGGGCTTCCGCGATGCCTCCGCTGACCTTTGTCGGTGCTAAATCAGCATTACCGACAAAGTTAAATGAGCCCATGATACCGGTTACAGTGCCAAGCAACCCAAGTAATGGAGCAAGAGTAATTGTTGTATCCATAATCGACATGAATCGGCCGGCTCTCTGAATTTCCACGCCCGAAGCGACTTGCAAGGCTCCTTCAACAGAGGCGTGCACATGGTTCAACCCGTGCCAAACGGTGCGAACCAGCGGATCCTTGGACGCTCGGGCGATACTGATCGCGGCGGGCACATTCCCTTGCTCGAGCGCAGCGTAAACCTTATCCAATTTGGCCGGATCCCGCCGAGAAGTCTGAACAACCCACCAAAACAACCGCTCCAGAATGACAGCAATCGCAATAACCAGGACCGCTGCCATAGGGTACATGATGATGCCGCCTCTAAAAAAGTACTCAAAGATCGCGTTCCCCTTGGCCCAATCAGGGACAACGCGGCCGCCTGCGGTGACGGCCTCCGCGGCAAACAGGGGAGCAAAATTGGCTAACAAAGTGACCATAGTTTTTTGTTCAAGGATACCGAATTTAGTTACTAGGCTATGTCGTCTGAGTTTCGCCGGCTACGAACAAAATGTTCTTTTCCAGCAGAATTCTTGCCAACCTGCTCGCAGCGAGGGAACAAACCTGTTCCGGCGAAAGTGCTCGCATAAGGAAGGCAGTTTCACGAGAGATTCCAACCTAATCTGAAAACTCAGGCAGTCAAAGTGCTCAACTTTCACTAAGCTGCAAACACGTCGCTGCGTAAATTTCGCGAACCTTCGGCCATCCCTGTCGAAACTTCAGGAAATTTCGGTAATCGCTTTAAGAAGAATTTCGAAGGGACTCGGTCAAAGCTGTGTTTCTATTTGGCTTTGAAGATATTCGGAGAGTTCTGCGTCAGGCAACCGAGCAACGACTTCGATCAAAAATCCTCGCGCGATCAGTTGCTTGGCGGCCAGGTCGTCTATTCCGCGGCTTTTCAAATAGAAAAGCTCTTCGGGCTCAATCTGGCCGGACGTCGCACCATGCGTACAACGGACATCGTCGGCGAGAATTTCAAGACCGGGCATCGAGTTAGCTTCCGCATCGTCGCTCAGCAGCAAATTACGCACCTTTTGATATGCGTCAGTCCGGTGTGCGCCTCGTTCGACCTTGATCAGGCCTGAGAAAATCGTGCGTGCACGGTCGTTTAGAACGTTTTTGTAAAGCAAATCGCTTGTAGTATCCGGCTCGAGGTGATCCTGCAGCGTTCTTTGATCAAACTCCTGATCACCACGGGCTACAGTTACCGCAAGCATGTCACTCCGCGCACCGCGATCAATCATCCGGCTTACGCTCTCTAGCCGTGAATATTTGCCTCCAAAGTTCAGCGCAAGATTCACCGCCTCGGAGTCCCTGGCAGCGATCGTCGAGTTTATTTGAACTGAAACAAAGTTCTGGCTCCACTCCTGCAAGCTCACGTAAGTGAGCTTTGATCCCGGCTTCAAAACCAAATCGTTCACGCCACATGCAAATCCGCGTTGTGCGGGATCCGAAGACACAAAATGTTCAATGAAATTTACTTTGCTGTTGTCATCAGCGATGATCAACGTGTGAGGGTACACCGTTGCGGAATCACCCTCGACAAGGTGGAAAACTTCAAAGGGCGCACGAATCTCGGCATTGCGCGGAACCCAGAGAAACGTGCCTGCCCGAACGAGTGCTTTATGCAAAGCGGCGAATTTCGACGAACCCAACTTTGCGGGTTGAGCCATGAAGTGCTGGCGAAGAAGGGTGGAATGTTTTTCCAGCGCGTCGGATAACGTCGTGAAAATAACCCCTGACTCCTTCAGAGCCGGGTCCAGCAACTCTGCGGAAAGCAGGGCGTCATTGGCGAAGACCAAACGACCTGCAGGTTTCTGATAGCCCCGCCGCGATGTCATTTGGACCGCGTCGGCTAAAAACTCCGGCGGGGGTACGTAGTCATTAAGCGAAAGATTTTTAACCGACGAAAAACGCCAGAGCTCGTTTGTCCGCACCGGCAGCGGCTCGGCTTCATATTCGGCCCACGCGCTAGTCTGCAGTTCCTTAAACCATTCTGGAGCGGTTGTGAGCGGTGAAAGAATCAAAGAAGGTTCAGTCGTCGTCATAGTAAACTGGTCGCATCCAGCATCCCTGGCCCCGAAAATCTCGCGAGTAAGACTTTCGCGAAATCTGGGGGCTGCCGAGTCGCTGATCTCGCGGCTCTTCGGCTTCTCTCTAACCTACGGATCCCTCCATCTCGAGATCGATCAAACGCTTCAATTCCACACTGTATTCCATCGGGAATTGGCGGACCAGGTCGTTGACAAATCCATTGACAGCGAGGCTCATCGCCTGAGCTTCGCTCAAACCTCTTTGTTGCATGTAGAATATCTGTTCGGCGCTGATCTGGCTGACGCTGGCTTCGTGTTGCGTCGAGTTACCGGTCCCGCGCACCGTAATCGCCGGATAGGTGTCCGTCCTGCTGCTTGGGTTAATCAGCAGGGCGTCGCACTCGGTGTTGTTCTTACAGCCCCTGAGATGTTTCGGTACGTGGACCAGACCACGATAGGTTGCGCGACCTTTGCCGATGCTAATACTTTTCGAAACTATGTTGCTGGTGGTCTCGTCAGCAGCGTGAATCATTTTGGCGCCGGTATCCTGGTGCTGGCCATCTCCTGCCAGCGCGATGCTGATGACCTCGCCGCGAGCCTTTCTGCCCTTAAGCACAACGCTCGGATATTTCATGGTTAGCCGGGATCCGATGTTGCAATCGATCCATTTGACCTCGGCTTCCTCCAGAGCCAAACCACGCTTTGTGACCAGGTTAAAGACGTTTGGCGACCAGTTTTGAACGGTGATGTACTGGATCTTCGCGCCTGGAAGCGCGACCAATTCAACAACCGCGGAGTGGAGAGTAGCCGTTGTAAATTTCGGCGCCGTACAGCCCTCCATGTACATCACTTCCGAGCCTTCGTCCGCGATGATCAATGTCCGTTCAAATTGCCCGAAATTCTCAGCGTTGATTCGGAAGTAAGCCTGCAGCGGATGTTTCACCTTCACGCCAGGCGGGACGTAAATAAAACTTCCCCCGCTGAAGACTGCGCTATTCAACGCGCTAAACTTGTTGTCACCAGTCGGGATGACTTTCCCGAACCATTTTCTAAAAATATCAGGCCGCTCCTTAAGAGCCTCAGTGCTACCCATGAAGATAACGCCCTGATCTGCGACAGCCCGTTTAATATTGGAGTAAACTGCCTCGCTATCGAACTGCGCCTCTACGCCTGCGAGAAATTTACGCTCGCTTTCCGGAATGCCGAGACGCTCGAACGTCTGCTTGATCTCCTCCGGCACTTCTTCCCAGCTGCGTTTGGCTGACTCGCCGGAAGCCAAATAGTAACGAATCACCTCAAAGTCAATTTCCTTGAGCTCGTCTCCTGCCCAATGCGTCGGTAACGGTTTGCTTGTGAAAACGCGCAAGGCATTCTTGCGGAATTCGCGAAGCCATTCCGGTTCGCCCTTTACGTCGACGATGTAGTCGATCGTCCTTTCAGAAAGCCCCGCCCCCGCGTCACGCGCCGGCGTTAAATTATAAAAGAAATTGCCGACATCCCGATCGATATCGACCGAGTTCGCAGTGCTACTCATTGTTTTGTCTCCTTTGATCGTTACTTCGCTCCCACCGGTTCTGCATCCACCTCTTTAAGCCAATCGTAGCCCTTCGATTCCAACTCCAGGGCCAACTCTTTGCCGCCAGCGCGGACAATGCGCCCATTAGACATAACATGTACAAAATCAGGTATGATGTAGTTCAAAATTCTCTGGTAGTGGGTGATGAGAAGAATACCTACATTCGGCCCTCGTAGTGTATTCACCCCTTTCGCAACTACTTTAAGCGCGTCGATATCCAGTCCGCTGTCGGTTTCATCGAGAACCGCGAATGCTGGCTCGAGAATGGCCATTTGAAGGATTTCATTTCGTTTCTTCTCGCCGCCCGAAAATCCTTCATTCACTGCGCGAGCCGTAAATTCTCTACGAATGTCCAACAAGTCCATTTTCTGATAGAGCAGCTGATAGAAATCGGTAGCGTCGATTTCTTCACCCTCAGGCAGTCGGGCCTGCAACGCTGCGCGGAGGAAATTTGCGTTGCTGACGCCCGGGATTTCCATTGGATACTGGAAAGCCATAAAAATGCCCTTGCGCGCTCGCACATCCGGTTCCAGCTCGAGGATGCTCTCGCCGTCCAGAAGGATATCGCCTCGGGTGACCTGATAATCGGGATGTCCCGCCATCACCTTTGCAAGAGTGCTTTTACCAGAGCCATTCGGCCCCATGATGGCATGAACCTCACCCTGACTGAACTCAAGGTTCAGTCCACGAATGATCTCCTTATCGCCGATCGCTACCTGCAGGTCTTTAATGATTATTGAACTCATGATTCTGGATTGGTAACCTCGGCTGTTAGACCGTCCTCGAAAACCTGTGATTCGCGCTTAGAGTCGCCAGTACCGGGAGAACCTTTGGCCGAACATTTTGGACACATCCCTCTAAGAGAAACATCAGCCTGGACCACCACAAAGCCCGGCGGCAAATCCCAGGCCCGATTCAGCGACAGAACTACATCGGAAACCGAACCACACCCCTCGCAATAGAAATGACTATGCTCCTCCAAATTGGCGCAAAAACGGGTCGGAGCCCGATCCAGATTGACTTGTTTGACCAAGCCGCAATCGACCAAGGCCTCAAGACAATTGTAAATCGTCGCCAGCGAAATCGACGGCATATGTTTTTTGGCGCGCAGAAAAACCTCTGTAGCCGTGGGATGATCCCTTTTTTGAAGTAGAATCCCAAAGACCTCTTCACGCTGCTTGGTGAGCCGAATTCCATTGGCAACCAACCGCTGTGTCAACTCGGGTGAAAGCTTCACGACAAAAAAGATGCCATACTCAAGAACGATATCAAGAATAATTCTAAATTTCCAGAGGCATGTGCGATGTAATACCCTCATTTCTAATGAGTTAGACCTATGCTGTTCCTGGGCTCTTCCTCATCCAGTCAGGAGTCGTGCCAGCCTCGGTCCAAAGAGGACGACCCCTACGATGAAGGCGCCGGTCGACGCTATGAGAACTGCCGCTGCAGAGAGATCCTTCGCATCACGCGCCGCCGGGTGGCTGTGGGGTTCGCAGAGATCAACCGTTTTTTCCAAAACCGTGTTCAGTGCTTCAGTCGTAAGGACAAGGGCGATTGTTAGCACAAGGATCAGCCACTCAATCACCGAGATCCAGAGCAGCCAACCCAATGCGATCGCACAGATACTCGCCGCGATATGAATTCTGAAATTTGGTTGGGTGAGGCAAAGCAAAGCAAAGCCACGACCCGCACAGACAAAACTCATCACTCTTCTACGCAGCCAAACCGAAAAAACAGCCAGTGTGAAACGCCCTTTTGACATGTCACCCCCGCGCTGCGAATCGTCACCCCCGCGATCCACAATCGTTATTGCGAATTGCTGGGAAAGTAGGTCTTTGGAGTTCCACTGGTCGAAGCTTCTGGCGTTGACCCCGCATTGCTGGATTGGTCTGATTTGCCGGTTCCTTCTTTTGATTCCGCTTCCTTTGGCAACTGGGATGCCGGATGGCGTTCACAGGCTCCAAAGCCGAGCGATACGATCGCAATCAACATCAAAATCTTCTTCATCGAATTTCAAATATCCATCAAAGAAAGGAAGGCTCGAAGTAAATCGGAAAAATTTGATTTTCAAAGAGAAGGAACTCAAATTGGTCTATAGTCGAATAGATTGAGCTGAGGTCTTTGCTCATCCTTCCGGCGAGATCGCTGACGCGCTGCCTTCGCCTCTGCAAGCCGCGGCTTTCCTTGGGCATTTAACTCCGAGGCTTCCAGATTCGCTAGAATTTCTTTGGCGCGCTCCACAATTTCTATTGGCAGACCAGCCAGGCGCGCAACCTGAATGCCATAGCTTTTGTCCGCGGCTCCCGGCTGTATCTTCCGGAGGAAGATGATCTGATCGTTCCATTCCCGGACGGCCACGTTGTAATTCTTCACGCCGGGGCAGATCACAGATAATTCGGTCATCTCATGATAGTGGGTTGCGAACAGAGTTCTTGCCCTGATGAAATCGTGGAGGTACTCGCCGACGCTCCACGCGATCGACAAGCCGTCAAAGGTAGAAGTGCCTCGGCCGATCTCGTCGAGAATGACCAAGCTGCGGTCGGTCGCATTATTGACTATGTTCGCCGTTTCGTTCATCTCGACCATGAAGGTCGATTGTCCGCGCGATAAATCGTCGGAGGCACCAACCCGAGTGAAAATTCTATCCACAAGTCCAACCTCTGCTTCGGCTGCCGGAACAAAGCTGCCCATTTGAGCCATCAAAACTATCAATGCGACTTGGCGAATAAACGTCGATTTGCCGGCCATGTTCGGGCCTGTGACAAGCATCAGGCGATTTTCCGCCCCATCCAGGAGGCAGTCATTCGGAACAAATTTTTCCTCCGCTAGATTTTGATCGAGAACTGGATGCCGCCCATCCCGAATCGCTATCCGGACCTCATCCGTAATGACGGGACGCGCATAACCGTACAACCGGGCCGTCTCAGCGAGCGAAGCGACGACATCCAAGACGGCGATCGAACGACCCGTTATCTGCAATTCGTCAAGATTTTTGAGCAACGTCTCCCGAAGACGCAGAAAAAGTTCATACTCAAGCGCCTTCGCCCGCTCTTCCGCACCAAGAATCTTTGATTCAAATTCTTTCAGTTCCGGCGTTATGAACCGCTCGCCGTTCACCGTCGTTTGTTTGCGAATGTAATCCTCAGGCACGGAACCCAGGTTCGCGTTTGTTATCTCAATGAAATAGCCGAACACCGAATTGAAGCGCACTTTCAGCGACTTTATGCCCGTGCGCTCGATCTCGCGCTGTTGAAGGGCGGCGATCCAGTCCTTGCCCCCTCTTGAGGCGATACGCATCTCGTCGAGCGCTGAATCGTATCCATCTCGGAACATTCCTCCTTCTTTAAGGAGCGCCGGAGGTTCCTCAATCAGAGCATCGCGCAAACAAGAGACCAGATCGGGTAATTCGTGAATTCCTTCAGCAATCTGAATGGTCAACGCCTCCTTTTCTTCGCTCAAAGTCGACCTTGCCAGCGCTCGCAGGTGCTCCTTAAGCTCAGGGAGTGCTTCGAGTGACATGCGCAACGCCGCAACGTCGCGTGCATTTCCGTTTCCCTGACTTAATCTTCCAAGTGTGCGCTCCACGTCGCGGATCTCGGTCAACGCTTTCCGGACAGCACTCAACAGAAAAGATTGATCTAAAAGTTGCTGGATCATTTCGTGTCGCTGGCGGATCGATCCGAGTGATCGGAGCGGTTTCAAAATCCACTGGCGCAAGAGCCGGCTGCCCATCGGAGTCACGGTGCGATTCAGCGCCGCCAAAAGGCTTGTGTCAGGACTCTGCGTTCTGGATCCGACCAACTCTAAATTCTGCTGGGTAGCAACATCCATCGCGACGCACTCATCCGACAGAAAAACACCTAGCGCGCGAATATGAGTTGTCTCTCTGCGGAGCTGATGTTTGAGATAGTGAATGACGGCTCCCGCAGCGCCGGCGGCAACCGGCATATCTCCGCAGCCAAATCCGTCCAGTGACTGAACGGAAAACTGCTCGCGCAGGATGTAAGTCGCGTGGTCCAGTTCAAAGGTATATCCGTCGTAGGCCGAACACCGGGGAATCCGCCGGACCAATTCCGGATCTGAATCGGCGACCAGCACCTCGGTCGGAGCAAAGCGGGCTAATTCATCTTCGAGCGCACCAAAAGAATAGACTTCAGTGACTCGAAATTCTCCCGTGCTTACGTCCAGAAGAGCTAGCCCGTATCGCTCCTTTTGGGCGCCCGAACCAGAGTACCTTTTCTCCGCCGCGACTGCCGCCAGAAAGTTGTTCCGACTCGATTCCAGCAAATGAAAATCGCTGACCGTTCCAGGACTGATGATCTGTGTGACCTTCCTCTCGACGATCTTTCCGGGACGCGGCTCGCTGGTCTGGTCGCAAATGGCAACCCGATGACCAGCCTTGATCAGTCGACCGATGTAGCTCTCCGCTGCGTGAAAAGGAACGCCGCACATCGGCATGCCATTTCGTTTCGTCAGAGCTACGTTTAAAATCGGCGCTGCGACTTTGGCGTCTTCAAAAAACAGTTCGTAAAAATCTCCGAGACGAAAAAGCAGTAGCGAGCCAGTAGGCAGGGTTCGCCGGATGCTCTGATACTGCTGCATCATTGGCGTATCTGACATGGCGGGGAAGATTACTGGCACCGCATGGGTGATGCAAGAAAACGAGTTTCAACCGTCTTGGGAATCGTGACCCTGGGCAGAGAAAATCCGTTGGTGCGGATCTCCGAGCCGCCCGCCAAGAGCGGCTATTTTTGCCGACGGTCGTCTATTTGTGGGGGGACGGCTCCTGTGCCGTCCGACTATTTTATTTTCAATTCGGGTAGGAAGGAGAAAAATGGGACAGCACGGAGGCCGTCCCTCCCGAGTGTCCTGTCCCCGAAATAACATGCCTTTCGTTGCGATCAAAATGGGCCGCCGGCAAGGCGGTCCGAGCCGGACTGGCGTTAGAGGGCGCATCCGCTCCACTTTCTATATTCCTGGTACTCTTGGTCTCTCCCGGGCTGCATAAAAGTGGGGCGGGACGTAACCGACGAGCAATGCAGCCGCCGGCCCATTTTCATCGCAACCCTCCGGGCCGCGGCGAAAGACGTGCTATTTCGGGGACGGGACACTAGAAATGAACAAATTCACCTCAAACGAGAAGCCGCGTTACACGGAGTCGAAAAATCCCGCTAACCATAATGGATACCCTCAGTTGATTTCCCTTCGAACTTAGTGCTTTCTGTGTCTCTGTGGTGAATCAACCCCCTCCACGCTCCAAAACCTTTCGTTCAGCGCTCTTCAGGCTGTTCGGAAATCTTATTGCCCGGACATTCTATACGGTCGAAGCATTCGGCAGAGAAAACCTCCCAAGCGACGGTTTTCTGCTGGTCCCAAATCACCTGTCCTATGTCGACGCGGTCGCGCTCCAGTTAGCCTGCCCTCGGCCGATTCGATTCCTTGTTCATGAATCCATTTACCGGAGCCGATGGCTCCAGCCGATCTTCAGGCTCGTCGAGGCCATACCGATTTCAAATGTCCGTGCGAAAGAAGCGGTGCGCCAGGCGGTCGAGCGGATCAAGATGGGGGAAATTGTCTGTATCTTTCCGGAGGGTGAGCTGAGTAGAACCGGCGTTCTTTTGAAACTTCGCAAGGGCTTTGAGTTGATCGCCCAGCGCGCCGACTGCGAAGTTGTGCCGGTCTGGCTGGATGGCATTTGGGGATCGATTTTCTCCTTCGAAGGAGGACGCTATTTCTTCAAGTTTCCCAAAAAAGTCCCCTGCTCCGTTACCATCGCATTCGGAAACCCTATTCCCGCTTCATCGGTTGAAATCGGGCTCGTTCGAGAGAGCCTGCTTGCTCTTGGTGAATTTTGTTATCAAAGGCGGCCTGAATTCGACGGACATCTGGGTCGCGCCACTGTCCGAGGTCTGAAACGAAGGCAGTTTGACGACGCAATAATTGACGGAATGGATGGGCGCGTGGTCAAACGCGGAGATTTGTTGGCGGCAAGCATAGCGTTGAGCAAGTGGATAAGGACGCATTGTTCAGGGGACCGAGTTGCAGTGGTGCTGCCCCCGGGACTGGGAGCCGTTGTGGCAAATGTAGCCGTTACCTTAGCGAACAAGACGGCAGTCAATCTTAATTTCACGGCTGGGCGCGCGGCTTTACAGTCGGCTATCAATCGCGGCCAGATCCTGCATGCTATCTCTGCCAAACTGGTTATGAAGCGTCTCGAAGATTTTCCTTGGCCCAGAGACGTCTTCAGACTGGAAGAGCTCATGCCGGAGCTGAAGCCTAAGATCGTTGTCTGGCGTCTGGTTTCGGCCGTGACTCCCGCGTGGCTTCTTAGCGGCATTCTCGGCCTTCCAGGTCAAGGGGGCCGCAAAGAGGCGGTTCTTCTCTTTACCAGCGGCAGTTCTGGCGAGCCAAAAGGCGTCGTCCTGAGTCACCGCAATATCCTCGGAAATGTGATGCAGTTTGGATCGATGCTGAATCTCGGCCGTGAAGATTCGGTGATGGCCTCTCTACCATTCTTCCACAGCTTTGGTTGCACTGTAACTCTCTGGTATCCGATGGTTGGAGGGGTCCGGGCAGTGACCTACCCGAGCCCGGTTGACGTTGTAAAGAATGCGGAAATCATCGAGCGCCATGGGATTACTTTGCTGGTCACCACGCCAACTTTTCTCCGCGGCTATCTAAAACGGGCCGACCCCAAACAGTTTGCCAGCATTAAATTGCTGGTGACGGGCGCTGAGAAACTGCCTCTCGAACTGGCGGAGCACTTCGAGGCCAGATTCGGGAAACATGTACTGGAGGGCTACGGCTTAACGGAGACTTCCCCTGTCGTAAGCACGAATTTGCCCGACCCCGCCCGACGACATCCTGACGAAGCAATTCAAAGCTCCGATCGATTCGGTTCGGTTGGGAAGTTGCTGCCGGGCCAGGCGGCGCAAATTCGTCATGTTGAGACCGACGCAATATTATCGCCGCATGAGATGGGAATTCTCTGGCTGAAGGGACCTAATATTTTTGAGGGATATCTTGGAGAACCCGAACGCACGGCCGAAGTGCTTCGAGACGGCTGGTTTAAGACCGGAGATCTTGCTCGATTCGACGATGATGGTTTTCTCTATATTGAAGGTCGCTTCTCCCGCTTTTCAAAGATCGCCGGAGAGATGGTACCACACGAAACGATCGAGACTAAAATCATCGAACTCTTGGGACTGAAAGGGGAGGACGAACGAGTTCTGGCGATCGCCGGTGTTCCGGATCAATCAAAAGGGGAGGCGCTCGTGCTGCTCTCTGCGCGAGACTTGCCGTTGGATAAAATAAGGGAGGGATTGCTTGGAATCGGTATTCCAAGTCTGTGGGTTCCCCGGACAATCAGGCGAGTCGACAAAATCCCAATCCTCGCTTCGGGCAAACTCGACCTTGCCCGTTGCAAGGAGCTGGCGCTGTCGGAAAAATTAGAAAGAAAAGCCGCGCCTTTGGTCTGAACTGGATTGCGGCGCGACTCGTAAAAGGTTTTGTGGTTTGCGACGATTCTCAGTTCCATGGCCTGCCGCTTGTCCCGAGCACGCAGGGCAGGCAGGGTCGCATCCAGCACCAGTTTCTAGACGACCCGGAAGGGTGGATTCGATGTCATTTCAGCAGAAACTGGTGGCGGGATCGGACTCTACCAGGCTCTGACATAACGCGCGAGCAGGCTCAGCATCCGAAACAGTTTTCGGTTGCGGCTACGCCGCGCTAGAAGCGATGCGCGTTACGCCAGTCTTTGGGTGAAAAAGAGCGTGATTTGGAAAAATCCGGTTGACTATAACGATAAAGGCTATAAGGAAGAGCTTGCAGCTTTAACGTTATAGCCAAACTCTTCGCCTCGTGCCTCAAGTCCCCCCAGCGAATCCGAGTGCTCCCCCACGCCATCACGTGACTCTTAAATCTTTGGCCAAACAACTCGGTGTTTCAGCCATGACCGTGTCAAATGCCTTTAATCGGCCCGAAGAGCTATCGGCCAATCTTCGACAACGTATCCTCGCTAGCGCCGCAGACGCTGGCTACCACGGTCCGCGCCCATCCGGCAGAATGCTTAGAACCGGATTCGCCGGTGCCATCGCGCTATCTAATCCCGATCCTATCCCACACCTCTTCGAGGATTCCAACGCATCTGCGTTCATGGCGGGAATCTCTGAGGTATGCGAGAAGCACCAATACGGATTAACCGTCTTACCGCCCGTGCGAGATATCACCCGAGCAACAGCGATCGATAAAGTAGCCGTCGATGGTTTCATTCTCTATGCGATTCCGGACCATAGTTCGATCATCAAACGCATCCTGGGCCGACAATTGCCGACCGTCACCGTGGACATGAGCAAACTTCCGGAAGTTGCAGCAGTGGGCATCGACGACCGCGATGCATCGAGGAAAATCGCCGGTCACGTCTTGGAACTTGGTCATCGGCAGATAGCCATTCTGTCTTTGGAAATCCTGCCCGACGGATTCTCCGGGCTCGTAAACGGTGACCGGGTCCAAAGATGCCGCGGCTCCGTCGCACGACAACGCCTTTTGGGATATACCGATGCATTGAAGGACGCCGGGATTGATCCGGGGTCGGTCCCGGTCTACGAAATTCGTATTAACGACGACGCGGAAGCATCTTATTGGACTAAACAATTTTTGAAGAGAAAACGCGGGCGACCAACCGCGATATTTTCCATGAGCGACCGAATGGCTTTCGGTGCGTTGCGCGCTGCAACCCAGCTTGGGTTGAAGGTGCCAAGAGATGTCTCGATCATCGGATTCGACGATATTCCGCAAGCCGCCGGTTCCACTCCTGCTCTGACGACGATTCGTCAACCGTCGCAGGCCAAGGGGCAGATGGCGGCTGCGATTATGGTTGGAGATTTGCCGTACACCACGGAATTCCAAGAGCTTTCGACCGAATTGATCGTGCGGGAATCGGTCGCCGGTCCCCGAATAGCAAAGGGGTCGTAAGGATGAGGACACGAATCATGGATGATCAGCTTTCCTTGCCCTTAACGATAAAGGCCAGATTCGGTTCGCTCCGCGACACGCTACTACCCCGCAAACGAAGTCCTCTCACTAATCGGCTCGACCCGCGCATAAGCCAAAGCCGGTTTTCCCCTTCCCCACCTTGGCAGGATGCCCAGGTCAAACCCTACAGAACAAAGGAAATCAAAAATGAAACTGCGATTAAGCATATGCACCATGCTGATAGCTGGTTCTCTGTTGTCCGCGCCCACCACCCGGGCCGGACATATTCCATTGAAGAATGAGCCCCTCGAAAGGCAAACCGATTAAAACCTGAATATGAAGCGCGACCAAGCCCACCTCCGAATCACTCCATCTACCGGACCAAGTCTCTTTTGATTCGACACTGGGAGCGCTTCAGTTCTTCCAACCTGCGCAACCTACCTATAGCCGCCTGGCATGGTATGCGCTCGTAAGCGCGGCCCTGGATCCGCGGGATCGAGAGACAGGTTTCCAATCAATTGGAGCCAGCTTTCCCCCGACCGCATCTAAGCACAACGGCGCTACCGGAAGGCTGAGCTATCAAGTCAATCTCAAAGGAAAATCCAGCACGACTGTCTGATTCGCGATTGCCGGCTCGAATGTCGATAAGGGGGAAGCTTCCGGAGCCCTGACGAAGGGGCTGGCTTCTCCAGACGAACTGCTCCGCGAGAAAATCTCCGGCCGCCAGCGAGTGCTCTCCAAGGCGCAAATCGATGTGCCGGATGCGGACATACAAGCCGCCTTTGATTGGGGTAAATTGAACTTGGCCGATATGCGGAGAACGGTTCGCGATGTGATGGTTCGGGATACAATGGAAGGAACAGTGTACCCAACCCCACTCGTGCCTTCATTTCCCGTTCTTTCCGGCTTCGGAGCTGGATATCCGGATTATCCCTGGTTTTTCGGCACCGATGGCGCATATAGCACCTTTTCATTGGCAGGAGTTGGGCAGTGGGAAGAAGCAAAGGATCATTTAGCTACGATCCGCCAGGTCTCGCAGCTTGTGAACGGGTCAACCGGCAAAGTGCTGCACGAGATCGTCACCGACGGCTCGATCTACTTCGGGACCAACGCGCAAAACGGTGATGTAAACGAAACAGCGGAGTTCGCCACGGCGGCTGCTACTCTCTGGCGCTGGTCGGGCGACAATTCCGTTCGGGACGACAACTACGATTTCATCAAGGCCGGACTTACCTACATCACGACTAAATTGGTTACCGCCAGTTTAAATCCGGATGGCTGGCCGGAAGGCGCCGGCATGGTCGAAGCTACTGGCATGGGCGCGTTGAAACTCGACGTGGCCGTGTACACAATTCGCGCGCTGCATGATCTTGCCGAAATGGCCGATAGCAAAGGGGATAGCGCCACGCGTGACTGGGCCGCAATGAAAGCCGGCGCCCTGAGTGATAAGTTCAGGCAAGACTGGTGGATCCCGAGCAAGGGCCTCTTTGCCGATTCGCTGGCCCTGAGTCAAAAGGTGCCGACAGATCCCCCGGCAACGCTTGGCCCCCCAACCCAGCTGGAACAGCTCTATTGGATAAATGCTACCCCAATGGAGACGAGTTTCGCTTCGGTGCCCGACGCCTCGATGGCGTTCCCTCAACTCGAGTCTTCCACCTTTCCTGGAACGACCGGTTTCTTTCAACAAGGCATGAAAGGCGGTTTTCAAGCCTCTGCGGTAAACACCGGTGTGATGGCCATCGCCGAGGCCAATTACGGGCGAATGGACCAATCGCTAAGATATGTCGAATTTGTAGCCGATGAACTCGACGTCGAGCAGCCAGGCGCATTACCGGAATTGTTCGACAGCCCGGATTATAAGTACTTCCCGCCATTTGGCGCGGGGCCGAGAGCTTAAGGGCACCGGATTCCCACATCAGTTCTACATGCTCGCACAAATCAGAAACCCAAACACAACACGCTGCGCGCGGTGATTTGCCCAGACCCTTAACGAATTTCGGTCCCGCAAAAGCGAGGCCGCTTCACCCAACCGACGCCGCTCCTAACCAGACCATGCTCTCCAGGAACTGGTGGTGGAAGCTACTGAGCGGCAACGAGTTCCAGATTAAGTGAGTGAGCTTCTTTTTTGAGCCATTTGATGCGTTGGAGTCGGAATTTCAGTTCGTATTGTTGAATGCCTTTTTCGACATAG
>DASZHC010000242.1:0-10665 GCA_035938215.1 Chthoniobacterales bacterium | reverse complement strand
TCCATCGGTCACGACCTGGAATCCGCGTGATTGGGCGATTTCGTAAAACGCTTGGAGCGGCGTCAGGTTCAAAAGGGTGAATGAGATGCGTTCTTCCGCTGGAAAGTTCGGTTCGATGTAGTTGATCTCGGCTTGCTCGGCAAGAATTCGAAGAACCCGCGACAACGGTTGATTGGTGTATCGATGGGTTCGCGGTTGCGACGGCGGCATCCGTGCGGCAGCGGCAGCCTCGGCATTTTCCTTTTCACGCAGCGCGCGCTCTATCTCATCAATGACTCCGCCGGAGTTTTGATTCTCAGGCTCAGGCGTGGTCTGCGGCGCTGCCGGTGGCGTCGTCTCTTGTTCCGGCGACGGGGCAGTTTCCGGACCGGTCTGAGCGAAGACAAGACTTGAACCCAAAGCGACGGCGAGGAGGAAAACCCTTTTTAGCATGTGACTGTGAAGAAAAAACACCAACCCGCGAAACGGGGGCCACAGAACAAGGCGGTTTTTGAAATAGAGTTCTCGTGATTCAATGTTTTTCGCGGTTTCATAGAGAAATTCGCAAATTTCGGAGATGCTGAATTTTCCAGATCTCCTTGGCAAGTCTTATTGCCAGTCAGACTCCCATTAACTTGCGGGATCCTTGCCACTGCAGCTATGCGCCGCAAGTTGGGGGGTATAAAATTTATAGAAAATGTTAAATCTTCTGGCTATTGCGTCGAATTACGGCCTTCAGAACACAATTTCCGAAATATGGTCTCTGGCGCCACTGCTCAATCCATAAAACCCGTTTCCCTGAAATTTGGCCAGCCCAATTGCTCGTCTGCGGCAGCGTCTCGTCCGGTTCTCCCGGCTCCTGACAGGGCCGAGGCGATGGTCGTGGAATTGCAAGGAGCGACTCGCGATACCGCCGAGATCGTGGACGCAATCGGTCGATCCGACACGGAACCGGCGGCTTTTGGGGCCCGGATTTTGTCTGAATTAATCGAGTTGTCCGATTCCGAGCGATTCTCTGATCTCCAGATCCAGTCCGATCGACTGATCTATGCAAACGCGGGCGGTAGCACGAGACCGATCACAAGATGGGGCAAACTCAGCTCCGCAGTCGCTTTCAGCATCCTTCGCTATCTACACGATAGCCGCAGAGTTTTTCTAGGGATAGGCCCGGAGAAAGCCGAAGCCGGTCTGGAAGAGCTTTTCCTGGCCGAACGCAAGCTGGATTTTGCCAGTGAAGGCTCCGGTCCAGGCAGTCCGCTTAAAAACGGCCGGTTCCGCGTGCAGGCGCACTTTTCCAATCGGGGGATCGGTGTGACGATCCGCGTCTTGCGCAACAAAATTGCATCACTCGAAGAGATTGGGATGCCGGGGGAAGTGATCGAATCGCTGCGCCAGAGGGTGGGCAAGAAACAGGGAATGGGGTTGATCGTCGGACCGACGGGCAGCGGCAAGACGACCACGCTTGCAGCATTGCTTGACTGGGTGCGCCTGAGCCAGAACAAGCACATCGTCACCATCGAAGACCCGATTGAATACGTGTATCCGGATACGGTTGAGGTTGGAGGATCCTTACCGCCTTTGCCGGCGCCCGCCCTTGTCACCCAGCAAGAGGTTGGTGCCCACGTCCGCAGTTTTGAGCAGGGCCTCGTCGATGCGCTCCGCAAGAAACCCGACATTATTCTCGTTGGTGAGATCCGGACTGCCGAAACGCTTCGGATCGCGCTGGAAGCCGCGGAAACCGGGCACTTCATTCTTTCGACGCTGCACACGCGCGGCGCCGGCAAAACGCTTGGGCGAATGCGCCAGATGTTCAGTCTTGAACAGGCGCGCGGCATCCTCCAGCAGTTTGCCGACGTCGGATCTTTCATCCTTTCGCAGGGCCTGATGCCCGACGTGACGGGACGTTATGTTCTCGGCTGCGAATATTTTGCAATCCAAGAGATCGAAGACCGAAACGCGATCCGCAAATACGCTGAGGGCGGGTTCCAGGACGTCGAGGAACGTTTAAACAAGCCGTACAACCGCAAGTGGAACGCGGAACTCAAGGTCTTGCTCAACGCCAAACGAATTACACCGGAGGTGTATGAACAATTCTACCAGGTCACCGGCCTGGAGAACAAATAGGCCGGTGAAGCATTCACTGAGGTAAGTGACGGTTTCAACGGACCACAATTAAAAACCCAACTACTGATACAAACAAACAGACCCAAACTCTAGTCGCCAACAAACCGGCTACTAGTTCTCACTACAATGAACTACATCAAAATTAATCATAAATTGGCCCGTCAACGCGGTACCACCCTTATCGAATTATCCGTCGTGATTGCAGTGATTCTGCTGCTTGTCGGCGTTCTCTTTATCGGCGTTCAAGCCTGGAGAAACGGAGCGAACAGAGCCGCCTGCTTGGTTAACATGTCCAGTATTCAGAAGGCAGTCCGCGGATTTCAGAATGTAAATCTTCTGAATGTCGGTGACGCTGTTACGACCGCTAATTTGACGACGGCTGGCTATTTTGGAACTATACCAAGCTGTCCGGTCGGGAATACTGCTTATACGGTAACCGGCACTGTGCCCGCGGTGGGCACTCCGTATGCCACTTGTGCATCGACTGGCAGCGGCGCGCCGCACACGCTCACAGCAGCCCAAACGGCTAACTGGTAAGCGGTGCCTTGTCGCTTATTCGCGGATCGAAGTTAATACAACGGAGTGACTACAAATTAGAAACAGACAGCGAATACAAAAAGCAACAAACTTCTAGTCGCTAAGATAATAGCCACTGGCTCTCATCACAATGAACCATATAAAAACCCATTATAGATGGACCCGCCAACGCGGTACCACACTTATCGAATTATCCGTCGTGATTGCAGTGATTCTGCTGCTTGTCGGCGTCCTGTTTATCGGCGTTCAAGCTTGGAGAGATGGCGCGAACAGGTCCGCTTGCATGGTTAACATGTCTAGTATTCAGAAGGCAGTCCGCGGATATCAAAATGTAAATCTTTTGAATGTTGGCGACGCAGTCACTACCGCTAATTTGACGGCGGGTGGCTATTTTGGAACTATGCCAACCTGTCCGGTCGAGAACACTGCGTATACGGTAGCCGGCACGGTGCCTGCGATAGGCACTCCGTACGCCACTTGTGCGTCGACTGGTAGCGGCGCGCCGCACACGCTCACAGCAGCCCAAACGGCTAACTGGTAATCCGAGGTCTGGGCGGCCACCGTGGAGTAACTAGTCATCGGCCAAGGTAATCGGTTGATTTAGAGAATCACGCCAATGTTAACTCGAGTTAGCGAGGCTCTGTCGAGGGTCGCTGTGGCCCACCGGGCGGCGAAAGGATACGCCAGGACGAGGCGCGTTCTTTCTGCCGGCTCGTTTGAACCGGCGGAGAATCAACCGACCCGATGGCACCTTCACCTCGATGGAAGGGAGGTGACCTCGACGATCTGTCGAGTTAAAGAAGGCGGGCGGGAATGGTTGAAAGGACCCGAGATTTCTTTCGGCGACCTTCTTCACAAGGAGATTCTTCAGGAGAAATGCCGGGAAATCGTCGGTGCCAAAAGCGCGGACCTTAGCAACCTCGGGGTCTTACTCCATCTTGCCGACCAGGTCGAACCTGGAATAGTCTTGGAAGCCTATGAGAGGCCGGAAACCCACTTCGCGGCCCAGGTCGCGGTTCGAGACTTTCCAGGTACGGTTGTCGCGGGTCTTGGCGAGTCCTCTGTGCGCTCGGCGCAGTGGCGCACATATCCTCTCGTCTCTCCGGAGCGCACCGTCGCGCTGAAACACGAGTTGTCCTCACTCGAAACCCTCGAACACCTGATCGAACCTGAACTCGACGCGAAGGTCGCGGTTCGGAGTGCACCGATCGAAATGCTGGCGCTTCTCCTGCTGATCTATGGCGCCGCGATCAGAGAGAAACCGCATTGTTTCGCCCTCTATTACGACCGGTTTACCGTGCTCGCGCCGGTCTCCAATGGCGTGCTTGACCTCAAGATTTTGCCGCACCGCAATCGAGATATTCCTGAAAACTTCGGAGACGATTTCTTTTCGCTGCTTGAGCCCTTGGGTCTCCTCTCTTCTTGCACACTGGTGCTTTCCCCTTGCGGCTCCAAGAAACCGGCTAAGCTTTTTGAAGTCCTGGATTCGTATGCGCACGTCCACCAGAAGCTGGTGAATGGTCTCGAAGTGCAGATACCGAATTCAGATTCAATCTTGCAGAGTGCTTCAACCTTGGCGGGAGAACCGCTCGACGCGACGATAGTTCAGCGACCCGAGTTCCTCAGCAGCGAATATTCGAATTGGTTCGGTTCGGAGAAACAGATTTCTTTTTCTGTCGGCATCGAACCGGAGATACAGCGGTTCGGAATTCTCGGTCGCGTATCGTTTTTTCCCGAGGACGAAGAGGCCCGTGAAAAGCATTTACCCAGGTCACTTGCAATTCTGTTGCTCTCCCTTAAAGCAGGTCGTTATCTTGGAGTTCTGTTGCTGCTGGTTCTTGCCGGCGTCCTTGGGCTCCACGCGGCAAACGCCTACCGCGGCGAGGCGATGCAACTGGTTAGCAATGTCATCAACCGTGAGAAAGGCTCCTACGATCAGCTGAACGCTTCTCTCCAGTACGCGAAGAAATGGGGTCGAAACCTGACGCCGAGAAGCAACGCTTGGTCGGTGATGGATTTCGTTCTCACCTTGTTACCGGAGAGCCCTGAAATCCTGTGCGACAACATCCACTATTCCATGAGGGCTGTCGACGCGCGAGCCACCGCCAGCGCCCCGAATAAACCAGGTGGTTTCGCACGTGAATGGGCGCTCACGGGCTTTTGCTCGGATCGTGGGAGAGAACAACTCGCCGGCCTACAGGAAAACGAGAAATTGGCCGCCATCTTTAACGATGTTGCCCAGCGTCTCAATCAACCAATTTTCGCAGTTGAGAATAAACGCACGGTGAAAGCAATTTCTCGTGTGGAGCTCAATAATCAGCCGGTCGGCGCCGGCGGGCAACGACTCCCCTATAAATTTTCGTTGACGGTCACACAACTGATCCCTGCGGAAGATATTCTGGCGCTGCCATTGATCGCAAAGGCTGCAAAACCATGAGTAATTACCTGAAAGCTATCCTGGTTTTTGATCTCGCCATTCCTGCTCTGCTCCTTGGAATTCCCGGAATCTCCCTGCTGATCGCTTTGACGAGATTTGACAGTTACGCCGAGGAGAAGAAAACCGAATTTGAGCAGCACGTCGAACGGACTCTCCAGACAGCCGCGCTGCGGCATCAACTGGAGCCTGTCCAGGATAAATTGCCGTTGCTCAAAACCGTATTGTCCGGCCGGGACATTGAAGCGCGCCTTGACCGGGGAATCAGCTCGGCTCTTGAGAGGTTTTCTACCGACGAAATTGCATGGACCCTCCGCGACGTGCAGTCCGGCGCTTTTGCGGTGCCGCAGACCCTCGGGGATGGAAGGAAACTGGTACTCCGTTTCTATTCCCGCTGGGAACCTTTGACGCTTGCCGCTTTGAATTGGGAAACCGAGCAACCCAACCTTTTCCTCGAATCTCTCACTTTACAAAAACCGCAAGGCGCTTCGGAACCCAACAGTTCCTATCTCGAGTCGGACCTTTCCTACTTTGTCATTACGGACAATTAAAATGTTTCGCTTTACGTTACATCACCTATTGTCGACCGCGTTATTCGCCCTGATTTATCAGGTTGAGCCGGCCGCATTGAATGCCGCTGAATCCACGTCGCCTCTCCTCAAGGATTCGGCGTCGATTCTTTCGCAGGTTATCACCGGGCGGGCCAAGGCCGAGGAAACACAAAAGCAGTTTGAAGGTGGCTTGGTGAGCAAGCTCAAGAAACAGGATCCCTTCCAGTTGCCGATCCGCGGCAAATACCGCGGCGCGAATGAATCGGGCAACGGACCCGCTTCGCAGCCTGAGGCCGCAAAAGCTCCCGCGACGACCTTTGCGCAGGCAATCGAGCATCTCCCGGTGCGAGGAGTTGATTTGGCCAGTCGCGAGGTGCTGATAGGTTCACGGTCTCTGAACGAGGGTGATCTCCTCGCGCTTGAGTTTAATAATCAGCAGTTTGCGGCGTGGGTCCGGAGCGTTGGGAAGGAAGGCGTCACATTCATCAACGCTCAGCTTACGGAAACCGCGCAGAGGCCAGTTTCTTCCGGACCACGGGATCCGGACGAGATGGACCAGAGTCGTCCGGACCTGCCCTCATTCGGCCAACGATCTTCCGAGAGTGCATTGGTTCCAGTCTCTACGAGTTCCGGGAGGCCGTCTGCCTATGCCGCGAATGGAGGGTTGGAAATCGATCGACCGGACGTTTATCGGGTCCAAGACTTTCCAATCAATGAACTTTTCGAGTTCCTGGCCCGGAAAGCCGGTCTGCAATACTTCTTCAATCCGGCCGTTGACAAAGTTCGTGTGACCGGCGAGTTCGCCCGGCGAGCGAATTTGATGGATAGCATGCAGGAGCTGGCTCTGCAGTACAATCTATCCGTCTACCAGCGGGGCCGCACTATTTACCTCATCACGTCGGAGCAGAACTTCTAAGCCTGGAAATCTCGCGTGCCAAAGCGTTCGCGAAATTTTCAGGCTCTAGAGCCGCTCGGAATGAAAATGAAAATAATACGAGTTAGGGAACCTAACCCGCAAAAACCACGCGCTAGAAGAATGAGCGCGCGCATTGCGGGCTTACTGGGAGCGACGGGCTCCGTTACGTCCCAATATATGTAGCAATCTGTATGACCACGTCGAATGTTTTCCGGTTTAGTGCGAAAAACGAACGTTCCCATGGAGTGGATCAGCTTCGGGACGACGGCTCATTCGCCTCTTCCGATCCGCGGTCTCTTGGTTGGCGGATTGCGTTAGACACAATCATTGAATTGGTCGAACATCAGTTGCTGGCAACGGATTCCGCTCCCAGGCACCTCTCGGCGTACCGGACCTATCTAGGGGAATCGTCCGAAAGTTTGTCGATTCTCCATTTCATCTACCCGCTGGAATCCGAACTCGCCAGGATTCAGAAGCGCCTGCCGGCCCTGGCCTCCGCACCTGTCTGGGAGATCGCCAAACGGATATTGCCACCCGCGCAGTTTTACAAAGCTCATCCAAAAATTGCGGATGCGTGTCGTCAGTCCGGCTCCGTGATCCTGGAGGCTACCGCGCCGGCGACCATTACGACCGCCAGCGTCAATCCTGTCGCAGGAAAAAGCCTCGCGGCGTGGATACGCGCCGGTCTGTCGCTGGATGAGGGCGATCAGCGGTCCCCTTTCTGCTTTCACGTCACGATTCCGCCAGCGCAATGGTCGTCAATCACCCGAACACATTTTGGAGGGCGAACCTAGCCAATGTCCTTCGAACTGGGTATACCGGTCTCCAGACCGCTGGAGGAGCAGCTCATTGCGACTCTGCGCGAGTATAATCCCGCGCTTAGTAAGTTCTCCGGCGAAGAGATTGTGCGCCAGGTGGAACCAGCCGAGGTGCTGGGCGCGCTTGGCTCGCTGCGGCGCATTCCGGTTCTGCATCAGATTGCGAGCCTTGTCGATCTTGACCTTGTCGAGGGCTTCGACCGCGAGTCGCTGCGCAGAGAGAAAACCGTGCCGCTGCAGCTCAGCGAAGATTACCTCACCGTCGCAATCGCTAACCCTTACGGCAATTACAAACTGATCTACGAGCGCCGGTACCCAAATCTTCCGATTGTTCCGGTGCTGACCTCCGCAGCGCAGATCAATGGCCTGTTGAGCCGGGGTGGACGCATCCAGCAAATCACAAGAGATGAGATCCGGAAGCTCGAGGGGGATGACGCTGGGGAGGAACTCAGAGATTTCGATCTGAATCAACCGGCTGACGATAGCGTCGTTCGGAACCTGCAGTCCATTGTACAGGAGGGCATCACCCGGCAGGCTTCGGACATTCATCTCTTAACTGAAAAAGAGCGATTCCACTTCACACTCCGCCTGGAGGGCGACCTGATCGAACGGCGCGATCTGGATCTGAAGCTAGTCGGACGAACCGACAATTTTCTAACGCAGCTGATGGGGTTCGAAACCATGGACAAAAATCGCGGGTTGCCCCTGAGCGGCCGGTTCACCGCCCGAATGGGTGACCGCCGTATCGCAATCCGGGCGGAGCGCCTCCCGTCCTACCGGGGATTCCATTACACTTTGCGAATTCTCGATAAGTCGCACGTGAGCGCCAAGCTGGGCCAGGGTTCGCTCGCGTTGCATCCCGCCACCATGAAGTACATCAAGCAAGCGCTAAATTTGCCTGACGGGATGATTCTCATGTCCGGGCCGACGGGTTCCGGCAAGAGCACGACGCTGGTCGCCATGGTAAAGGAACTGTTTCGCACGCGTTACAACATTATCTCGATCGAAAATCCGGTCGAAGAGGAGGTTCCGATGGTCACCCACGTCAATCTCGAGGACGTCAAGCACGGTCCTCTCTTCATCCGATCCGGTATGCGTTCCGATCCCGACATTCTCCTCGTCGGCGAGATTCGGGATCGGGAAACGGCCGAGCTTGGCATCGAGGCCGCCTTGACCGGACACCAGGTGCTCTCGACGATTCACACAACCTGGCCCGCTCAAATAATTATCCGCCTCATGCAGCTGGGTGTCCCGAAATTCTATGTGGCGGAAACACTGAAAGCCGCCTGTGGCCAGCGGCTGGCGAAAAAACTCTGCAAATACTGCAAAGAGCCGATGCTGCTCACTGATCAGATGGTGGACGAACTCGGTTTACCGGACGTCTTCTGTGGTCACTCGACCTATCGGGCCGGTTCCGGGTGTGTCCATTGCAATCAACTCGGCTACGCGGGGCGCCAGGCGATGATTGAGGTCCTCCCAATTACCGATGAGGTTACGGAACTCATCATGCGGCGGGATCTGACCTCGATCGAAATTGCGAACTTCATTTATGATCAATATCACGTGCCGTCACTGCGCAGCCTGGCTTTTGAGTTGTTATACCAGGGCATAATCGATCTTCCGAGCGCCGCCGACTCTGTTCGGCTTGGTCTCATTTCGGAAAGAGATAAAAAATGGCAACCTACATAGCCTGGAAATTTCGCGAGCCAAAGCGCTCGCGAAATTTCCAGGCTCCAGAGCCGCTCAGGAAGCGGCTCGGAAGAAAATGGGATTTAAATAAGGCAGAAATGGGGCGAAAAAGACTCAGCCCTTTTTCGCGTAACGAATGGTAGCGAATGGAGACGGGTAACGAATGGTGAATGCCCTACGCCCCGAAGGGGCGGGAGGACTCAGCCCGGGGTTTTAACCAGGTTTTAACCCCGGGTAGGGCATCTCCCAAGAAGCGAGTCGCCCTGAAGGGGGCGTCAGATTAAGAAAGATTATTATGATATGAGCAACAGTACATTAGCAGCCCCACAACTGGGATTTGGGAATGTGAGCAAAGCACGCGCCGCCCGGATGAATACCCCGGACAGCAAGCGCGCGATTCAAATTCCCGGAACGAAGGGATTGCCGGCTGTCAAAGCTGTTGCCGGTCAAAAAAGCGAAAGGGGAGTCAAGCCGTTTCCCACGAAACAATCAATTGTCCTGTGCAACAGTGTGGCCGCGATGCTGGACGCTCAGATCCCGTTGTCGAGGGCGCTGGAATTTTACAGCGCAAGGCTTACCAAAGAGGATCTCCGGCTGACTCTCAAATCGATTACCGTTGCGGTCGATCGCGGTGACGACAACCACAAGGCTTTTGCCGGGACTGGACGATTCGATTCGACCTTTATCGGGCTGGTTAGAGCCGGCACCATGGCAAGCAATCTGTCCGCGGCGCTCCGGGCCCTTGCTCGCCGGATGAAAACCAATGCCGAATTCCTGGCAAAGCTCCGCAAGGCCTTGTTGACGCCCTCCGGAGTCCTTGTTTTCCTGTGGGGTCTCCTGATTTATTCAATGACCGGGCTGATTCCAAACGTCGAAAAGATGTTGAAAGATATGCGGGTAGAACCGGATGCTTTCAGCGGCACGGTTTTCGGGTTCAGCCATTTCTTCCAGGTTACCTATATCCCGGCAACCATCGGAATGATCACGTTTGCGCTGGTCTGCTGGCGAAGTCGTTCGTTCCGGGATCTGATGTCCAGGATGATCATGAGCCGCTGGAGACTCCTGCGCCGAATCGTTATGGGCTTTCGCCAGCTAACTTTCATCGGAACATTCGAAATGTTGATCGCAAATAACATTCCCATTGCCGACTCTCTTGAGACTTGCGCGCGGACCCTCAAGAATACGCCGCTCGAGAAAGAGTTGCTGGAGGTGAAATTAAAGGTGGCTCTAGGAATGAATCTCGGTGAAGCAATCCGCAGGTACACGAGTGTCGATCCGCAACTATCGCACATGATTGAGATTGGAGAGAAAGCCTCGAATTTGCCCGAGCAACTTCGTTTGCTGCGTGATTTGTACGAAGAAGATACGGCCCAGCAAATCGAGTTCTTTACCGGATTTGTCGGGATATTGAGCAAGGTTGTTACCGTGGCGCTGATCGGCGGGATCTACCTCGGCACCTATCTACCGATCATCATGGCGGGCGTAAAATTGATGAGTGCGGGGATGTGAGTTCGACTTCTGCAGGGCTGATCCCCCGCAGCCGTCGGTAGCCGGGATCAACACAATTTCACGGCGCCGACGGAGCGGACGCCCTCCAGCAAAGATTTTGAAGCGGGA
>DASZHC010000241.1:0-24485 GCA_035938215.1 Chthoniobacterales bacterium | reverse complement strand
TCTATACTCAATTTTTTCAGTCAGCCGCAATTGGTTCCTATTGGACGATTGGTGGCGAGGTAGGACACCATTTTACTTGGAAGGTGGAAAACCAGATTCTTGACCTGGGATATCTGAGCGTCGGACTCTATACTGAGTTCGGGAACCGGTATAGTTCCGGCCATTTTCGGCTCGGTTCAGCCTGGAAATTCTGAATCGTTCGAGTGTGCGGTCTCGTCATAGAATGGCGATGGCAGCCGGATTTTTTGGCGTTCTCTCGAGGCAGATTGGCAGGGCTGCATCTCCGAAGCGGCCGGTCTCGGCGGCCAGCGGGCTGAGTGCTCCGCCAGGTCGCCAAAGCCAGCCAAACTATCTTTTACCGCGGCTCCGGGCATTGGAGCAACGCCTCTCCAACGCCTTAAGAGTTTCCACCACCAGTTTCTGGAGAGATCCGCGCACACAGAGCGATTCGGGCGGTTCACCCGCCAAAAGAAAGTCTGAGTGAAACTATCTGAAAAGGAGTGAACGAAAATGTTATTCGCCGGCCGTCTTCGACTGGAAGCTCCTCTAATTGCTCTTCCAGGATATTGACGATTGCAGCTCGCTCAAGGCGTACCAGGGACTCAAGAACTATGTGGCCCCGATCTCCGTGAGGCTCGTACAGGCGCACAACCACATCGTCGCAATCCTCCGCCCGTTTCAGACACGCTAGCTCAAGCACACCTCCGCTTAGCCGCAACAGAGATGAATGGATGGCATCTGGACATCCCCCGCTGTATCTCAGTGGACGGTGCAGCTCCTTGGCCGCCCGGACGGTGCCATTTCTCCAGTTGCCACGGTGAGGATAGATTGCGTAAACAAATTCGTGATCCCCTTCATCGGCGTACGGATCCGGATAGATCGGAGAACGAAGAAGGCTGATGCCTAGCATATTGCCATCTGCACTGTGACCGTATTTACCGTTGTTCAGCAGACTAACTCCATAACTCGGCTCGCTGAGGTCGACCCAGCGGTGAGCCGGAGCCTCAAATCTGGCCGCATCCCATGGGGTATTTCGGTTGTTGGAGCGTGCCACGGCGCCGAAAGCAGTTTCCGCCCACATTTCGTGTGTTCGGACACTGAGCGGAAAGAGCGCGCGCAGGAGCCTTCGGCGCCCGCACCAATGTACACTGTTATGAATCTCCAGGATGCGGGAAAGCCGCCTGAGGCGGTAAGTCTGGATTATCGCGATACCATCATGCCGGCGAGTGATCCGCAGAGCAGCACGCAGTGGGCCGTTTTCGATCAACTCAGATGTGCCGCCAGCAAGGAGTTCCATCCCCTCATCGTTGTAAGAAGCATCGATATCCCAGGCGTCGAATTGACGCGGAATATCCGTGAATAGCCAAAGCTGATTGCCGCGATCTGCAAGAACTTCCCTCGCGCATTCCTTATCGTAGATCGAGGCGAGCGTACCATCTTCTCCCAATTGAATCCGAAGGAACTCGTTTTCCATCGCGCCGGCGCTTGCCACAACGGGAGGGGATACCGCGCGTTGCGCGCCCTCAGTGATGCTTACCGGGAGTGCCCCTAAAGCTGGCACCATAACGTCTTCGGCAACAACGAGAATGCGATTTTCGTCGAGCCGCTGTGTTGGAGCCTCGCGTGCGTCGAAAGTTAGCAGCCGGATTCCCGCGCTCGAGCACGCCACGATTTCGGCGACCAGTGGTCGATCGTAAATCTCCAGATTCCAGATCAAACCTTCAAGGCCTTCGCCGGCGTTCGAACCGTCTTTGATATTGGCCGGCCCGAGTGCGTCGATGCGAAGCTGAGCCGATTCATTCAGGGCAGTTGTTAACTGGGCGTGCGCCGTCTCGTAGACAGAATGAATACTCGATCCGGGAAGTATGTCATGAAATTGGTTGATGAGCAATATCTGCCAGAGGCGATCAAACGCCTCCTTTGGGTAAGCCTTCTTCTGCCGGACGAACGCAAGAGTCGCCGTTGTTTCTGATTCGACCAGCGCGTGCTCCAGTTCGCGATGCAGCGATTTCATTCTACCTTGCGTCGTATAGGTGGCGCGATGGTATTCCAGGTATTGCTCACCGACCCAGACCGGCAGCGCTTCTGTGGAGATGCTCTCGTAAAACTCCGCAACGCCGCCCATGCGCAAATGGGGCAAACCAGGGAATTCCTTTAAGCGGGCGAAGCGTTCCAACATATCGCTGCTAGGACCGCCGCCTCCGTCGCCGTAACCGAAAGCCAGAAGTGTGAAATCGTGCCTCCGTTTTGCGCCGAAATTGTGCCAGGTCTCCGCCAACTCCTGAGCAGTGAGGCGCGAGTTGTAGCCATGCTCCGAGTTACGGAAACTGTGGGCCAGGACGCGGCTGCCGTCGATGCCTTCCCACCAGTAAAGGTCGTAGGGAAACCGATTACGTTCGTTCCACGTCAGCTTGTGCGTGAAAAAGAAAGGCATTCCAGCAGACTTGAAGAGTTGGGGAAGGTTACCAGCGAATCCGAACGAGTCCGGGAGCCATGCCACTTTTGAGCGTCTGCCGAATCGATTTCCGAAGTATCTCTGACCAAAGAGAAGCTGCCGAACCCAGGATTCGCCCGCCGGCAGATTTCCGTCAGGCTCAACCCACATCCCTCCGACGATTTCCCAAAAGCCTTCGCGGACTCGATCTCGGACCTTGTCGAACAACAGAGGGTCGTTTTGCTCGATCCAAGCATAGAGTTGTGCGCTCGACTGATTGAAGCGCAGTTCAGGGTATTTCCCCATGAGACTGATGACGTTCTGAAAGGTCCTCTGAGCCTTTCGTCGCGTTTCTTCCAGGGGCCATAGCCACGCCAGGTCGATGTGAGCGTGCCCTGTCAGCCAGACGCCTCCCTCCGGTGGATACTTTGTCCGGATTCTTTCGAGCTCACGGGCAAACATCTCTCTGACCTTGCGCAAACGCTCGCGATGATCTGAGGTTAGAGAACGAATTGGGGAATGGAACTCCCAGTTTTCCCAAAGGGATGCCAGACTCTCCTGATTTCCATAAAAGCTTTCGCTCGCGCGGCTTTGCGAAATCGAAGCGATTCTCGCGAGGTACTCGCCGGTGTCGCCCCGAGGTAGCGTTATTCCGGTAAATGCATGTTGCACGGCATCTACAAGGCACTCTGCAATGGATCTGCGCCCAGCCAAATGGTGGCACCGAGCGGAGTCCAACGCCGCCGCGAGATCATTGTAAAGTGGACGGACGTCGGAGTCGGGTACCAACAAGCAAGCCAGTTCAATTTGTGGCTGCTTTGTCGGGGTACCAAACAACCCATGCGGAACGACCTCTGCGCGAAAGCGGAGCGCTTCTTCTCCTTCGGCTGTAGCCAGCACCGGGTGCTCCGTCTGGAACGAATTCAGGCCGGCAACAGGTTCGTCGTTAATGAATAGCAGCGCCTCTCCGCCCAAGCCGAAGCGGCAATGGACGGGAAGTCCGGCCCAAGCCTTTGGCACTAACCCGGCGAAACGGATTTCCACAGGAGCGCCTTGTGCCGGCCAATAATCACCGTGCCTGATCAGGGTCCAGGCTGCGTCCCGGTGAATACGGATTTCGCCTTGCGATAGAAAGATACATTCGCGATCACGCCACGCGCTAAGCTCGGCAAGGCGGTTGGAAAGACGGATCAATGACTGTTGGAGAGCATCGCGACACGTTTCCGCAGACATAGGCCTTGACCGAGTAATTCAGGGAGCGTGTATTATAAAAAAAAGGCGTCTCCAAAGGTGTAGCATTCGACCGGTGCGATCTTTGTCTGCGCTTCTTTTGACACCTATTCCCTCCGAATGAAAAGTCAAATCAAGACACTCTTTGCTATCGGCTCCTTTCTCTGGTTCACAGGAGGAGCTTATGGGCAAACCGAAATCAAGTTCTGGCTCAATTCCTCTCTCGCTGCCAATGAAAAGAATGCCTATCAAAAGGCCGCAGAGGAATTCGGTCAAAAAAATCCGAAATTCAAGGTCAACGTTGAGGTGGTTCCCGGCTCGGAAACCGACGTTGCGAAACTAATGACGGCGGTGCGAAGCGGTGCGGGTCCGGACGTCGCCGTCGTCGATCGCTTTACCATTGCGCAACGCGCCGCGACGGGCTTGCTGGTCGACTTAACGCCGCTGATGAAGAAGGAAAGCAAAGATCTGAGCCAGGAATATTCGGAGGGCCCCTGGCGTGAAGTACTTTATCAGAACAAGGCATATGCGCTTCCCACGAACACCGACGCACGGGTGCTTTTCTATAATAAGCAACTCCTTAAAGAGGCTGGAATAGACTTGAGCGAGTTCGACCCCGCAAAAGGTCCGATGGACCCAAAGCGGTTCCAGGAGATTGCGTTCAAGCTCAACCAAGCAGATTCATCTGGAGCCTACACCCGGATCGGATTTGTCCCGTGGCTCGAACAAGGCTGGGGTTATACTTGGGGCTACGCATTTGGCGGTAGTTTTTTCGACTTTGCAAATTGCAAACTAACAGCTACCGACCCCGGCGTTGTTAAAGGCTACCAGTTTTTGTATGACTGGGCCAAAGCGTTGAACCCACGAAAGGCGCGAAACTTTGTCGATACGTATTGGCAATGGCCCTCCGTAGGCACGTTACCCGACGCGCAGATGCCGTTCTTTACGGGACGCGTGGCATTTGTCATTACGGGTAACTGGATCTTTGCCACGATGAAGGAAGTTGCTCCGAACCTCGATTACGGCGTGACCTATATTCCGGCGCCGAATGGGTTAAAATCGACCTGGTCTGGCGGTTGGTCCGTGGCTATTCTTCAGGGCGCCAAAAATGTTGAAGCTGCGTACGAATTTCTTCGATTCGTCGCCGGCGAAGAAGGGCAAACCCTTCTGGTTAAAAAAGCGGCCTCATTGCCAACAATCAAGGCCTTAATGCAGAACAAGGATCTTTTTGCCCCGGAGTATAGCTTCTTTCTGAGCTTGTTACCCGTATCAAAGTCGCGTCCCCCGCTTCCGGTTGGGGCGCTGTACTGGGACAAGTTGAAGGAAGCTGAAGAAGCAGTTATCACTAACAGCGAGATGCCCGAAGAGGCGCTTAAAGCGGTTGTCGAGGCTGTTCAGCCGCAAATGGACCGATTTTGCAAATAGCAAAACCGGAATCGTGGGGTACTGCGATTGTGTTCTACGGTGGAGCTTCGTCTCGGCAATTTTGATGACGATGAAATTACGCCATCACAGAGGCGTAGCGAAGGACATACGCAGTCTGCTGCTCGGGTTGCTGTTCATAAGTCCCTGGATATTCGGTTTTTTTCTGTTTCTCGCATACCCGGTGTTTTCCAACTTTCATTTAGGCATGACCGAATACTCCGGGTTCGGGGAGCCGGAATGGATTGGGCTGAAGAATTATCAGGAACTTTTTCATGACTCTCTGTTCTGGACGTCGCTGTGCAACACCTTTTACTATGTAATTCTGGCTGTCCCTTTGGGTGTCGTGGTGGCAATTGTGTTGGCTCTGGCCATGAACCAAAGGGTCCGAGAGGTTAGTACTTATCGAGCACTCTTGTATATTCCGAGCATCGCTCCGACTTTTGCTCTTTCGATGATGCTGATTTGGATCCTCAACCCGCGGTATGGTCTGTTTAATTACATCCTCGGTTTTCTGCACATCCCAGCAATTAACTGGCTTGGCGATACCCGCTTTTCCAAGCTTGCAATTGTGCTTGTCGCGCAGTTCGGAGCTGGACAGATCGCCCTTATTTTTCTGGCTGCGTTGCGAGCGATTCCCCCACACCTATACGATGCCGCCTCATTAGACGGGGCTGGGGCCTGGAGAAAATTTTGGTACATTACCTTGCCGCTGTTAACGCCTACGATTTTGTACGATATCATCATCGGAGTCGGTTTGGGCCTTCAGGTTTTTGTGCCCGCGTACATCATGACAGACGGTGGACCGCTGAATTCGACGATGTTCACCGCCCTGTATATCTACAAGAATGCCTTCGAATACGGCCGAGTAGGCTTTGCTGCTGCGGTCTCGGGTCTTCTTTTCCTCATTAATGCGACCGTTGCAGTAATAACGTTTTGGTCCTCGAGATATTGGGTCAACTACAATCTCGAATAGAGGCAAGTGAAAACGTCTAACCATGCGGCGCATTGTCCTGTTGGTCGGCGAGAAATCTCTCGGCAGCTCACGTCGCGCGTTTTTCTTGTTGCGATGAGCCTGTTCTATATCTCGCCGATTTATTGGATGCTGGTGACGGCTTTGAAATCGGACCACGAACTATCTCAATTCCCGCCCACGCTCTGGTCGCATGACCCGGTTTGGAGTAACTTTGAGCAGGCAACAAAGACGTTTCCGTTTCTTACTTTCCTCGGAAATACAATTCTCTATGCCGCGCTCGTGATGGCAGGAAGCGTATTGTCGAACTTTGTAATTGCCTACGGCTTCTCCCGAATCAAATGGCCAGGTCGTGACATATTGTTTTATCCTGTGGTCGCGTCTATCTTCATTTTTATCCAGTTCCCGGTGAATCCCATTACGATGGTCCCGATGTTCGCGCTATTCGCCAAAGTCGGGATGGTCAATTCCTATCTTCCTTTAGTTGTTCCTACTTTCTTCGGAAATCCCTTTTTTGTGTTCCTTCTGCGACAATTTATGCTTCAGATTCCTGCCGACATCTCTGAGGCGGCCAGAATCGACGGAGCTAATGAATTTCAAATCATGTTTCGAATTATCTTGCCGCTTGCTCGCCCTGCATTAGTCGTTGTCGCGCTGTTTGCCGGCGTAGGTGCGTGGAACGATTTCCTCGGACCGCTAATTTATCTGCACAATGACAAACTATACACTCTCTCGCTCGGGCTAACGTACTTCAAAACTATGCACGGGATTCAATTCAATCTGTTGATGGCGGCTTCTTGTCTGGTCGTATTGCCGGTGGTAGTTGTGTTTTTGTTCTTTCATCGCTTTTTCATTGAAGGAGTTACGCTCGGAGGAGGTAAATGACTTTCCGGAGGGTTCCGTCGCAGCCGCAATCGACGAAGCCTTCACGGTTGAAAGAATGAAGCGAATGTTGAGTATTGAGACATGACCCCGTATGCGAATCCCAAATGGATTTGATGGGCTTTGCTGCCGTTTTCTTAGCATCGACTATTCTGGTCTTCAGGAGCGAGCATTGAGCGGGTACACGGATGAAGAAATATTCGAATGGGCGCTGTCGAACGGTCGCAAGCCCTCCGATGAAGAAGTCGAAATCTGGAATGCCTATCTTTCTAAGCGATGCTGGCGGGATGAATATACGAAGCGGCTCCATTTTCGCCTGCACCAGGCTGGCATGCCGTTCGAGGCTCTTTGGACGATGTTCGATTTCATTAGCGCTTTATGTGGGCAGGTCTTCGAGCAGGTGTCACGGTAGAGGCCTGTGAGAAGCTTCAGGCCAAGTGAACTAGATTACGGAAATTCCAGTAAAATTTGTAAATCACAGATTTTTCAGTTTTTTTCTTGCCTCAGCTTCCGGTAGACGACTATGCTCAGCAGAACTGAAATAATTTTACGCGGTTTTAGACGCAGCGAAGAAGTTATTCACTTTGTGCACCGGGTTGCGTAGAGAGAAGATGCGGTGATGCGCATTGCCGGAATTAGACTCGAAAAACTGTTGAGGTGTTAACTTTAGCAGTGGCCGTTTTTCCGTCGTCGTCGGTGGATCCGTAACACTTCTTCACAGCTTATTCACAGCCTTGTTCCTTTCGAAAGGTGCTCGATTCGGGCGTTCTCCCGCTTGCAATTGAAAGCAAAGCTCGGAGGATTGGGGATGATTAAGCGCGCGGAGACTGATCACCCTATCAACGACCTGACAGCCAGGCGGTGGAGTCCTTATTGTTTTTCCAAAAACAAGGTCAGCAACGAGGACCTTTGTTCCTTATTCGAGGCGGCGCGCTGGGCGGCATCCTCGTATAATGAGCAACCCTGGAACTACATCGTCGCGAGGCAGGAAGAAAACGAAGAGTTCGAGCGCTTGGTTTCGTGTCTGGTCGAAGCGAATCAGCGCTGGGCGGCCAGTGCTCCGGTTTTGGCTCTGGGAATTGCGAGCCTCAATTTTTCGCGCAATAACAAGCCAAACCGCGCGGCTGTCCACGACCTGGGTGCGGCTGGTGCCAATCTCGCGTTGGAAGCGACTGCACACGGTCTTTATGTTCACCAGATGATCGGGATTTTGCCTGACAAAGCGCGCGAACTCTACGCGATACCCGAGGCTTATGAGCCGATGACTGCGATCGCTATCGGGTATCTTGGTGATCCGGAGGGGTTCCCTCAGCAACTGCAGGAAAGAGATGCCGATCGGCGCCCGCGTAAGCCGCTTGAAGAATTTGTCTTCAGGCAAAAGTGGGGAAATCGTTGGGACCTATTTGCCAAAAGGTAACAGATTCGCCACCGAGACCGGAGGCCCGAAGGAGAACGCTGCCTCGGGAGCGGGACTGCCAAATGTCAATATTGGGAAAGGAGCTAAGCGTGAGATGCCGTTTTGGCCCCAGCCGCGCGAGGAAAAAGTTCGTAAGCCTCCGTTGGCATAGCCGATGCTCAATTCCCAGGATGACCAGACCAACTTGTTACAGAGCTGAATCTGGCGAATGAAGCAACGAACACACTCACTCTAAAAAAAAAATTCATCCTGTCACTGATCGCCGTTGGCGGGGTCTTATTACCTCTGTCTCAGAAAGCCGAAGCGTATTGGGGCTACTACCGTCGTCACGTGTATTGGCATCAACGCTGCTGGCACCATGGCTACTGGTATGCCGGGTGCTGGCATCCCGGTTATTGGGGCTTCTATCCCGGACCCACGGTTATCATCGAGGACTAGTGTCCTGTCCCCGAAATAGGATATATTTTGCCGGAAGTCAGTTGGCTGTTTTTCTGCGTTGCTCGCTCGACCGTTATGCTTCAGATAGCGGCGCTTCGCTCGCGCCTTGAAAAACAGCCAACTGACCTGCGGCGAAACCCAAGGGATTTAGGAGACGGTGCACTAGTGCATCGCGCGATGGTCGCCGCGCGAGATTTGCTTTAAAAAAACAGACCTGTTTCCGATGCTATAAAACAAATGACGGTTCTTAAGCATCGGACACGGCCGGAAAACTGGTCCCTCGTTCGCAGCCGGGCGAAATATCCGTGGGTGGTTCCTTTCTATCGAATTGAATGGGCGTTGATGTGGATAGCCTATTGGCTTAGCGGTTGGGCCTTTCTCGAAGTACTGGAGTACCTTGGTACCCTCTCGTTGCTGCTCGCGGTAATTTCTTATTTTTCGGAGAGCGGCGATCGACTGAAGCAAAAGCATTATCAGGCCTGGCAGGTTATCAATTCGGCGCAATCGAAAGGTGGCAGTGGAGGAAGAATCGATGCCCTCGAAGAGCTGCATGCGGACGGCGTGCCACTGGTTGGAGTGGATGTGAGCGACGCTTTTCTTCAGGGAATTGATCTCAGGGGCGCCGACCTGCTTCGCGCAAATTTCCGGGGCGCAGACGTTCGCAGGGGAAATTTCAGCAAGTCTCGACTGGAATATGCCGACCTGAGTTCCGCAAATTTTCGCGGGGCGGATTTTCGCTCGACCGACTTGCGAAAAGCGTCTCTGGAGGATGCAGATCTGAATGGAGCGGATCTAAGCGATTCGCATCTTGAGGAGGCTAATCTTTCAAAAGCGGATTTACGCACCGCTGATTTGCGTGACTGCAAGTGGGAAAAGATCTTGGACATCAAATTGGCGAACATCCGTGGAATCAGGAACGCACCGCCTGGGTTTGAAAAATGGGCGCTTGAAAATGGAGCCGTGTCTGTGGAATCAGATAATGATTGGCAGGCGCTGATTTCCAAGTGACGAAGGGGAACCGACCTGGGCGACATACTTGCCGAGCTATCAATGCAGGCCCGGCGAGTCGGTGGGAGAATTCTTTCATTGACAGAAAGTGCGGCAAATAATTCGTGAGTCTTGTGGGCTAAAGTTGGGCTAGACTCTGCGCTGTGGAATCTTTCAGCTACATCTCGGTCCTGCTCGCGATTGTCCTCGGGTTGGCGATCACGCAAGTTCTGCAAGGCTTTCGTGGGCTGATCCTGGCCAGGGCAAAGGTGAAACTCTATCCCCCGACTTTGATATGGGCCGGGTTCGCATTGCTCATAGCCATTCAGGCGTGGTGGGCGAGTTTCAGCATGCGGACGCGGGCCAATTGGACGTTCGTGGCGCTGCTTGTCATCATGCTGCAGGTAATCAGCATGTACATGGTCGCGGCTCTGGTCCTGCCAAACGTCAATGGGGATGCCATCGTCGACCTTCGCGAACACTATTTTGCGCATAGAACCTGGTTCTTCGGTGCGGTGTTTGGGAGCGTCTTCTTCAGTCTGGCGAAAGAGCTCGCGCTCTACGGGCATCTGCCCGGTCAGATTGACTCGATGTTTCTATCGATCTTTGGCGTGGCGGCGATTGTAGCCGCGATCACTCGGCAGGAGTGGCTTCACAAGCTGCTGGCGCCCGCTATGGTTTTGCTGTTCTTGCTCTATGTAGCCCTACTGTTTGCGCGGCTGTAGCGGGATTCCGCGTTGATCGCTCGGAAAATGGCAGGCCTTTTGACAGAACCGATTATCTTGCTAGTGCACCGTCTCCTAAATCCCTTTGGTTTCGCCGCAGGTCGTTGGCTGTTTTTCAAGGCGCGAGCGAAGCGCCCATCCCATCCCGCCGCATTTTGAACGCAACGAAGCCCAAGGGATTTAGGAGACGGTGCACTGGATCGTTTCGGTCAGACCTCCAAGTGCTTGCGAGGTAACAAATAGTTTTGGACGTAATCTTTTACTGCTCCTTCCAAGGTAAACTGCGGCCCTTGGTATCCGGTTGCCTTCAGCTTTTCAATGGAAGCTTGTGTATAGTATTGGTATCTGTCCCGGATCGTTTCAGGCATTTCGATAAACTCGATCTTCGGGGTCTGCTCCAGCGCAGCAAAGACGGCGTTGGCGAGGTCAATCCAGGTACGCGCCTGGCCCGATCCGAGATTGAAAAGACCATTTGCCTTGGGCGCCGTTGCAAGATGGAGCGTCATCTCGACCGCATCTTTCACGTAGAGGAAATCGCGCATTTGTTCGCCGTCTCTAAACTCAGGTTTGTAACTTTTGAACAACCGGATTTTTCCGGTTTCGCGCACCTGATCAAACGCTTTGCTGACGAGGCTGCGCATGTCTCCCTTGTGCCACTCATTCGGGCCATAGACGTTGAAATATTTTAATCCAACGGTCTTTGACAAGAGGCCTCGTCTCCGCGCAAACAAATCAAAAAGTTGTTTTGAAAACCCGTAGGCATTCAGCGGTCGCAACGATCCGATGCCGACCTCGTCATCCTTCATTCCCATCGAACCGTCGCCGTAGGTGGCCGCGGACGAGGCGTAGATAAACCGCGCTTTGATTTGCAAAGCCCAATTGCATAGAATCGCAGTATAATGGTAGTTATTTTCCATCAGGTAGCCGACATCGCGTTCGGTCGTTGAGGAGCAGGCACCGAGATGGAAAACCCAGGCGATTTCTCTCAGCGGGTACCTGTAGCCGTCGACTTTTTTGAGAAGCGCTTCCGCCGCGATATAATCGTCGAATTTCAGCGGGGCAAGATTAAGCCATTTCTCGTCATTGGAGAGTTGATCCGAAACAAGGATATTGTCCAGTCCGAGCTTGTTGAGGGCCCAGATGAGAGCGCTTCCTATGAAGCCTGCCCCGCCGGTAACCAGTATCCTGCCTCGACCTAATTCATTCACAATTTGAAATCTCGCCACAATGGACGTTGATTGCGCAATCAAAAGATCCTGAATGCTCAAAGATCAACGCAATTTTTTTGTGCTCGCGGCGGTATTCCTCGCCGGCCTTCTGGCCGGAAGCGGGTTGATCATTTTCGCTCCATCCAAATCGGAACCGCCGCCCGACACTTCCAAACTCCAGGATTTGCTGAGAAATACTGCGCAAAGAAATATGGGCGTTCCACCGCTGACCGATGTGGAGGTCGAGTTATCGATCGAGCGTGACAAGCTCGACAAGGAAGTCGAAAGAATCAAGGACCTGGCAGCAAAATTTGGTGGTACGGCGATTGTCGCTACCGAAGACGAAAAGGGGACGGAGGTACTGGCGCAAATTTCGTCTCGCTTAGCGAACCAGTTTGTTGAAGCGGTCAAACATCCTGAGAAAGAAGCCGCTGGGGGAACAGAGTCGGATGGTGAAGGGAGGGTTTCTCTTGTAGAAATAAGGCTGACGTTTCAGAGCTGACAGAGGGGAGCGGCGTGGGAAAATTAGTGACTTTTGCTCTGCGGCAGGAGGGAGCTGCATTTGTCAGGAGGCTGACTCGTCGCGCTGTCAGAAATGGGTTGGTTCTCGGCCACATAGGAACACAGGAAATAGCTGTCTGCTGGCTTGGAGTTGGAGTTGAAAACCTCGAGTTGTTCGAGCGCACCGTTGCGGAGTTGAGGCCTCATTTGATTATCAATTCCGGTTTTGCCGGCGGGATTCGCTCACTCCTCGAGGCGGGCGATTTCGTTTTGGCAAAAAATTATTCTTCTCCGGAAGTGCTTGTCGGTACCAGCCATGTTTTTTCTGCCAGCGGCAACCTAGTCAGCGTGACCGGGATTGCCGGACCCGAAACGAAGGCACGTCTGAGACTCCAAGGCAATATACTGGCAATCGATATGGAGACTGAGCGGGTAGCGACAATCTGTCGCAAACTTGCTATCCCATTGCTGACGGCAAGAATGATTTCGGACCGAGCGGATGAAGCTCTCCCAAGTGTATTTGTCAGTGGAAAGCTACAAGCTCCTGAGGATGTTTTTCATGCGGTCCATTTTGCCGGACGGATGCTTGTCTTGCGGGAAAAGCTGGCCACGCGATTGTGTCATCTCATTGAAGAGCTTGTTTGGTTTAGCCTGAAGTGAATCGCCGATAGTGAGTTACGTTTGACGGTGCCGGAGCAACGGGCCCCTCCAGGAAATCGGCCGGCAATGGCGTCCATTCCTGCGCTCAGTCTTCCTCGGGCCGGAGCTCGCGTTTCAATAATCGTTCGATTGCCTCGGATGGTGGGGCGTTTTCATACAAAATCGAATAGACCTCGTCGATGATTGGCGTCTTGACCTCAAGCTTCAACGCGCATTCCCTCGCGCTTTTCGTTGTCGGAACACCTTCGGCTACCATTTGCATGGAATGCTGTATTTGACCGAGCGTTTCTCCGCGCCCCAGGCGCTCGCCGACTCTTCGGTTCCGGCTATGGCGGCCAAAGCATGTGACCACCAAATCACCAACACCGCTGAGTC
This sequence comes from Chthoniobacterales bacterium, assembly GCA_035938215.1. Taxonomy (GTDB): domain Bacteria; phylum Verrucomicrobiota; class Verrucomicrobiia; order Chthoniobacterales; family JAFAMB01; genus DASZHC01. Next base: position 11,233 of record DASZHC010000241.1, on the reverse strand, counting down.
CTTGAAAGGTTTCCCGCTTCCCTCCAAGCGCCGATCCGAGTCGGATCAATTCGGCGAGAGATCGCGTGATCAGAGCCGCTTTTGAGTTGTCACCCAGACCGAGACCATCTCCGATGCCCGCGGCAATCGCGAAAATATTTTTCAACGCGCCGCCGACTTCGATCCCTACAAGATCTGAGCTGGTGTAAGTCCTGAATGTCTTAGTCGAAATGATTCTCTGCAGATGTTTTCCTATCTCTTCAGAGGGAGTGCCGATTACCGAAGCGGTCGGGACCGATCGCGCAACTTCGGCGGCATGATTCGGGCCGGATAGCACTGCAATCGGGCGTCCCGGGAAGATCGAAGCGAGAATCTCGCTCATTCTGAGACCTGTTCCTTTTTCCAAACCTTTCACGGCCGAAACGATTACGGCGGTAGAGCCAGGGGAAGCGGACGAAACCAATGATTGAGAAAGAGTCCGTAGAGCTGTCGAAGGCGTCGCAAAAAGGATTGTCTCTGCGTTCGCCGCCTCGGCCAGTTCACTTGTGATGACGACCGACGCAGGAATCAAGACTCCGGGAAGGTACCGATGGTTATTCCGCTCGCGATTTAAAGTATCGGCAAATTCTGCATGCCGGCTCCAAAGGCAAACATTGTACCCGTTGTTCGCAATAAGCACAGCGAGCGCTGTTCCCCAGCCGCCCGCCCCAACTATCGAGACCCTGGCCATGAAGTAACGCTGTCTCCTTTCAAACCAGTGCATCGAGTCATAAGTAAGAGGCATACCGCCGTCTTTCGCCGCAGGTCAGTTGCCTCTTCTTCAAGGTGCGAGCGCCGAGAACAGGGGATCCCTGATAGTCCGGACGCAAATCCCGGAGTGATCACGATTTCTTGCCGAATCTTGACTCCGTACCCTTTAGAAGGCGTCCGATGTTGGATTGGTGCCGCCAAATGGCAAGTGCTCCAATCAGGGCCGAAAAGCCGAACAGGATCCAAAAATCTGAACCATTTTTACCGGTTGCGAGAAAAACTACGCACGGCAACGCTACGGCGGCCGCGATCGAAGCAAGAGAAACGTATCGCCCCGCAAAGAAAACTACGAACCAAATCACTGCGACGCAGAGAACAACCAGTACCGGGAACAAGGCCAACACGACACCGCCAGAGGTGGCAATCCCTTTGCCCCCCTTGAAGCGGAGCCAGATAGTGTAGTTGTGTCCCAATATACAAGCAATCGCGGCGATGACGCTCCCGAGAACGGGGCTTAGGAGGGCGTGCGCCGCAATCAAAGCGCCCAGCTTCACAGACGCGAACCCTTTAAACGAATCACAAAAAAATACCAAGTAGCCCCATTTTTTACCCATGACCCGTAGCACGTTTGTTGCCCCAATATTTTTGCTGCCGTGCTGGCGAATGTCGATGCCCTGACTTTTGGCAACCAGGTAGCCACTTGGAATCGATCCGATCAGATAACTAAAGAGGGCGATTATCAGCAAGATCATAGAAAACAGGTGATGCAGGTAAATAGCTCTTCCATTTTATGCGATCGTTTGCAAACCGTCGGCCACGTTCTCAGATTGCGCTGAGGGGTTTGCTGGGGTCGAGAGTTTTCGCCGGAATTGCAAAGGAAATTCGCTTCCCGAGTTCATTATCGTTTTGTAATAATTCTTATTCGCATGCACGAATTGACTCGCATCGAACCGGCTACCATTGAGGATCTGCCCTTGCTTACGGAGTTGCTGATGGATCTCTTTGCGCAGGAGTCGGATTTTCGGCCTAACTATGCAAACCAGATGCGGGGACTGCGTTTGATCCTGGAGCAGCCCAGCCGTGGCAGGATTTTTGTGCTGCGAAGTCCCAATCAGATAATCGGAATGATAAATCTGCTTTTTACCATCAGCACCGCCGAAGGTGGTTTTGTCATTCTTCTGGAAGATCTTGTCATCAACAGTAACTTTCGCCGGCAAGGGATGGGTGGCCAGTTGTTGAACTACGCTATCGACTTCGCGAGACAGAAAGATTTCCTTCGAATCACTCTTTTGACCGATAAGATGAGTGAAAGCTCGATCGCGTTCTTTGAGAAACACGGCTTCCATCGATCTGATATGGTGCCGATGCGTCTTTACTTCGGCCCGGCGGCGAAAATCCGGATGCCGGACTCTGGCTCGTAGTTATGCCTGGGTTCTGCGATCTAGGGTCTTCTCAGGTCGATATTGGGCGGCTTGAAAGGCGTGGATTCCCCGAAGCTGTGTTTTCGGAGGGCAAAAGCCCCGAGGAGGTTGCTTCAATTGTGCAGCTGCTTGCCGAAAAAAATGGCGTGGCGTTAGCGACGCGCGCAAACCAGATGCAGTACGAAAAAGTCCGCGAGTCTTCGCCGGATGCCCGTTTCGAATCGGCCGGACGGTGCATCGTCATAGAGCGAGACCCACTCCCCAGGCTGCCCGGCAGAGTGGCGGTTGTCAGTGCCGGAACATCCGACGGGCCCGTTCTCCAGGAGACTCGGGTTGCTCTGGAACTGTTTGGCAACAGCGTCGAGGTTATTCAGGACGTTGGTGTGGCCGGGATTCATCGCGCGTTGGCGGCAAAAGAGCGCATCGATTTATGCTCGATTGTCATTGTTGTCGCGGGGATGGAGGGCGCTTTGCCGAGCGTAATTGCGGGACTGGTGAGCAGGCCTGTGATAGCAGTTCCCACAAGCGTTGGATACGGCGCCAGCTTCGGAGGCATTGCAGCGCTGCTCGCAATGCTCAACAGCTGTGCCGGCGGCGTGACAGTCGTGAATATAGACAATGGTTTTGGAGCCGCATACGCGGCCTCGCTGATCAATCGCGAAATCGCCCGAAGCCGTGCTTAGTTTTTGATCGCCGATCTGAGTAATTCGCTTTGCTATATTTGGTTAGGAGTCCTCGCCGGTCTGAGGCGCGGCCTCGCTAAAAAGTATGAAAGCAGCAGTCTTACGAGAAATGGGGCTGTCGCGCCCTTACGCGATTTCGCAGCCATTGCAGCTTGAGGAGGTCAGTCTTGACCCGCCGGGGCCTGGAGAGCTGTTGATAAAAATCAATGCTACCGGTCTCTGTCATTCCGACCTTTCAGTTATCAATGGCGATCGACCGAGACCAATGCCCATGGTTCTTGGTCACGAAGCGGCCGGCGAAGTTGAGGAGTGCGGCGACGGAGTAACCGACTTGAAGGCGGGGGATCATGTCGTGCTGGCATTCGTTCCATCCTGCGGCAGTTGCATACCCTGCATGGAAGGCCGACCGGCCCTCTGCGAACCTGGCGCCAGAGCGAACCTTGCGGGAACATTGCTTTCTGGAGCGCGTCGGCTCCATGCTCGGCAGAGACCGATTTATCATCATATCGGTGTTTCAGGATATGCCGAATACGCTGTCGTTTCCCGGCGATCAGCGGTTAAGGTTGATCGCTCGCTTCCTGCGCATGAAGCCGCCCTTTTCGGTTGCGCTATCGTTACGGGAGTTGGGGCAGTCGTGAACACCGGAAAAGTGCCGGCTGGTTGCTCTCTGGCGGTTGTCGGTCTTGGAGGCGTCGGTTTGAGCGCCTTGTTAGCTGCAAATCTCGTCGGTGCTGCGGAGATCATTGCCGTCGACACGAGCTCCGGCAAACTTGAAATCGCTGCGCGCCTAGGAGCTACCAGGACGGTCAAGCCGGGACCGGATGCGGCACAAGAGATTCGTGAGATTACCGGAGGTGGGGTGGATTTCGCCTTCGAGATGGCGAGCTCAGTATTGGCCCTGCAATTGGCTTACGAGATTACGAAGCGTGGCGGCACAACAATTACTGCCAGCCTTCCTCATCCCGAACATCGGCTTTCGATTCCCGCAGTTCAGCTGGCCGCAGAAGAACGCACACTCAAAGGCAGCTATCTCGGTTCCTGCGTTCCGGCGCGCGATATCCCGCGTTTCATTCGCCTTTATCAGCAAGGCAAACTACCGGTCGACAAGTTGCTGAGTGAAATCATTTCGTTTGATCAATTGAACGAGGCCTTTGACCGGCTGGCAGACGGAAAGACAATCCGTCAAGTATTGAAGGTCGAGTGACAAAACGAGGCTCATCATGACCTCCAGATTTCTCAACGTAGACATGCGCTAAACAGGTGCCGTTGCTCGCAACACTCGTCCAGACAAGCCCGTAATCAATGATCGTCCCAAGTTCCTTGCACAAGTCGCCGCGCAAATGTTGAATATTGAGACATGACCCCGGGCAGGACTAGGGGACGGCGGGAGCGATTTCGCGGGCTGCTTGCTGCTCGGCTCTCGAATGATCATGGAAAACCTGGCGAATGATTTCTTCGATAGGCTCCTCTTCAACACTGAAATCTTGCACTTCACAGTTCGATAAGATCCGTCGACACACCTCTGTGACCTTGTCTCGCTGGACTTTCAATCTCACCGATGTCCTGGTCCGCTCGACCAACTCTCCGAGATCAAACGTACAAGAGGGGGGCTCAGGAAAGGTGAATTGTAAGAGCTTATAACCGGCGAATTTTTCGATGATTTCCGATAGTTCTCCATCAAAGAATACCTGGCCATGGTCGATGATGATCACCCGCCGGCAAAGCTCTTCGATATCCTGCATATAGTGGCTGGTCAGGATCGTCGAAATTTTGTTTTCTCCGCTGTAGAACCGCAGAAAGTCGCGAACTCTTTTCTGGCTTACCACGTCAAGACCGATGGTTGGTTCGTCAAGGAAAAGCACCTTGGGTCGATGAATCAGTGCCGCGATCAGCTCCATCTTCATGCGCTCGCCAAGGCTGAGTTCGCGAACCATGATGTTCAGCTTGTCGCGGACTTCCAGCAGGTCAGCGAGTTGATCGACCACTTTTTTAAAGGAAACATCGTCGATTTCGTAGATAGCCCTGTTGAGCTCAAGCGATTCATGTGCGGGCAGATCCCACCACAACGAATTTTTCTGTCCGAGGACCAGGCTGAACTGGCGTTTGAAGGGCGCCTTTCGTTCCCAAGGGATATAACCCAACACCCGAGCGGTACCCGAAGTCGGCACGAGCAAGCCCGAAAGCATCTTGAGAACCGTTGTCTTTCCGGCTCCGTTTGGACCCAGGAATCCAACGAATTCTCCTTCCTCGATTTCGAACGTTACACTTTTGGCAGCATGGGTTTTCTCGTACTCTCTTGCTATCAGCCCTTTCAGCGCCCCGAAAATACCCTCTTGCTTTTTGTAGGTACGATAAGTCTTTGAGAGGCCGTCAGCAGAGATCGCAACACCCATTCGAAGATCATCGGTTGGAAGAATGAAACGCGCAAGAAAAGGGGACTCATTCTTGTTCCGATGATTTCCTTGCAGGGAGGGACGGCCTCTGTGCCGTCCCATTTTTCTCCTTGTTACGGGGCCCAAAAATGATTAGTTGGCCGGCGCGGATGCCGTCTCTGCGATGAAAAAGAACATCGGCGAAAATGCCCAGGGCTATACAACGCATGCATCGAACCCCAAAGTTTTCTGCACAAGTTTCAGAGTCGCAGGTACCTGCGAACGCCAGGCAGCCCTCGGCAAATGTCGGAAAACCGTGCGGATTTCTCACGGGGACGTGAGAAATGCTAATGGATAGCCTCAAATGTGTCTTCTCAGGCTACGCGGCAGTCTTCGGGCTGGCGGTGCGAGCAATTTTCAAGAACGGCTTTAATTTCTCGACGGCGGCGGCCGCGGTAAGGCCATGTTTTTTTCGTAAGATCGGAATCGTGCCATGTTCCACAAACTGATCCGGCCATCCGATACGAACGACCGGTGTCGTAATTCTCGCTTCCGACAAATGCTCGATGACTGCGCAGCCGAACCCATTGTGGAGGACGTGATCTTCAAATGTGCAGATAACGTCGACGCTCCTGGCGAAGAATTCGAGGGTTCCAGTGTCCATCGGTTTAATCCAGCGAGCATTGATCAAGGCGACTGAGATGCCTTCTATCCTGAGAAGACGCGATGTTTCCTCCGCAAGGGCGAACATATTTCCAAGGCCGAAAAGTGCGACATCGCGGCCATGCTGGACTACCTCGGCCTTTCCGATCTCGAGCAGTTTTGGTTGCGGCTTGGGCTTTGCGCCGGTGCCGGTCCCGCGGGGATAGCGGACGGCAATCGGACCTTGATGGTAGTTTGCCATCGTCCAGAGCATGTCCACAAACTCTTCTTCATCTTTCGGCTGCATATGGACCATGTTCGGGATATGCCGCAAATAGCCGATATCAAAGAGACCATGGTGTGTTGGCCCGTCATCACCAGAAAGCCCCGCGCGATCCATGCAGAGCGCGACGTTCAGATTCTGCAACGCAATATCGTGAATCAGCATATCGTAGGCCCGTTGCATGAAGGTGGAATAAATAGTCAGAAACGGCTTAAATCCCTGGGTTGCAAGTCCGCACGCGAACAACGCTGCGTGCTCTTCGGCGATGCCGACGTCGAAATATTGAGAGGGATGCTTAGCGGCAAAGTGAAACAGGCCGGTGCCCGAAGGCATCGCTGCAGTGATCGCCATGATCTTATTATTTTGATCCGCGAATTTCGCCAACGTTTGACCGAGAAGTTCTGAGTACGTAGGGGTCGGCGCCGCTGCTGTCTCTCCGGTCTCAAGTTTAAATTTGCTAAGACCATGAAACTTGTCCGGCTTTGCGATGGCGGGCGCGTAGCCTTTCCCTTTCTGGGTGATGATATGAAGAAGAACTGGCTCGTTCTGTCGCTTCAAAAACTCGAATGTTTGAATCAGCAGAGGAATATCGTGACCGTCAATCGGCCCATAATAGCGCAACCCGAGGTCCTCAAAGACGACGCTGGGAAGAACGAGATGTTTCACGCCTTCCTCAACTTTGTGCGCGAGTTGCTGAGCATACTTGCCGCCGATAATCTCTACGAACTTCGCCGCTTTCTCATGCAGATGGCTGTAGGTATCGCTCGTGACCAGCTTGTTTAAGTAATTGGCGATCGCCCCGACATTTTTCGCAATGGACCATTCGTTGTCATTGAGAACGACGATGAAGCGTTTGGTGTTCTCGGCGACGTTGTTCAGGGCTTCGTAGCTGGTTCCGCACGTGAACGCGGCGTCTCCTGCGACGACGACGACGTTTTCCTTGGTGCCTTTTCGATCCCGCGCAACGGCCATGCCGAGGGCTGCTGAAAGTGCCGTCCCCGCATGGCCGGCGCCGTAGCAGTCGTGTTCGCTCTCGCTCCTCAGGAGAAATCCATTCAAGCCTTGATATTGTCGTATCGTATTGAAGCGGTCTCGCCGCCCGGTAAGGAGCTTGTGAACATACCCCTGGTGGCTTACGTCGAAGACCAGCTTGTCTTTCGGCGTATGGAAAACACGGTGCAGCGCGATCGTCAACTCTACAACACCCAGGTTAGGGCCGAGATGTCCACCGGTCTGTGAAAGAATCGTAATCAGCTCACCGCGTATCTCCTGAGCGAGTTGGGGAAGTCGCCCTTCTTCAAGACTTTTGAGGTCCGCGGGCGAATTAATGGCGTCCAGCAACCTGGTTCTTGATGATGCTTCAAAAGAGTCTGGTTTCATCATTTTTGATTTTATGTATATCCTTGGGCGAAGCCTGAGCTTCCGGGGCCGCTGTTGCGAGAATTTTGCCATTGCCAGAACGATTGAGAGTTTCGATTCGGTTCTCTGCGGCAGCGAGTCGTCGATTGCACACGCCAATCAGTCGAATCCCTTCTTCGTATCGAACGATCAGCTCCTCTAGCGGCAACTTGGATGACTCCATCTCCTCGACGATCTTTTCCAATCTTTCCATGGCCTCCTCAAAAGAGGGGTACCCCTTGTTTGGCTCGTCAGTCGGCATGCGTAAGATGCGCACACTAATCGCGTGCGGAAAGAAAGCCAATAACTTTCACGATGGCGCTTAACGGTCAGAACCGCGGATCTGTACGTCAGGTTTGTGACTTCGCCAACTACTATTTGGCGAGAAACTCGTCACTCTCTGTCTCTGGTTCGAAGAGCATTTTCCAGAGTTGCCGGTGCGAACAAAGGGAATTTCTGCTGCACAATACCCGGGTGATCGGCCGCTGTGACTGTCACAGTAATCTCTTTTCCATCCCGGAGCACAGTGATCGGCACGTCCTGCTCCGCAGTGAGAAAAAAGGACGCGTTTACAACATCCGGAGGCGAACGGATTTCCACAGTGCCAATGCGCAGGAGAACATCCCCTTGCTGAAGTCCGGAATCTATTGCGGGCGAACCCTCGGCAAAGCTTTGGATGACTGCGGTTGAATTATGCACCGGCTCATCCCCCTCTATAACGCTTACTCCTACCCATCCGGGCCTCACTTCGCCGAATCGAACATAGTCAGTGCGCACCTTTTCTGCTGCCTTGATCGGCAGCGCATAGCACGCGGTGCGGTTATCGATCGGAAAGATCAAGATGCCCACGACCTCTCCTTTCAAATTCAATACAGGGGATCCTGCTTCCCCACGCTGCGCGGCGATATTTACCCGAATCAGGGTGGTGCTGAAATATTGATTCAGATATTTGAGATCAAATCCCCCAATCATGCCGAACGATGGGGTAATAGAAAGATCCATCGGATAGCCGATCGTGACCACCGGTGAAGCTAGTTTGAGTTCGTCCGAATCCCCGGTCGACAGCCAGGGAGTATCGGCGGAAACCTTAAGAAGGGCGATTCCGCTACGAGGGTCGGCGACGAGTCGCTGGGCCGGATAGCGGTTTGAGCCGAACTCGACAATAAGGTCCCAGGATTCGCCACCGACTTCATACGCGGTCACAATTGTTCCGGCCGGATCAATAAAAAAACCCGTACCGGCCAGCCGGCCATGTTCATCTTCGGCATGGATCCGTACGACAGCGTTTTTTGCCTGGTCGAAAACCCTTGTAACCTCGGTGGAAATGGAATTAAGACCCTGTTGAGCGAAGAGTCTTGAGGCACTGAACAGGAAAAAAATCACGCCAGCTTTCAGAGCTTCTGCGCCCAGTCTCCGAATAGGCCTACGTCCAAAGATTTCGACCATTGCTTTTAAAAGCTGAACGAAGCTTCGTAGCTTACAGGTCGTCCATCCAAAACATAGCGAGGTAGAGCGGTTTGAGAAGGTCGAACGACCGGGACGACCTTGGGCGATGAAGCCGTGTGATCGAACGTCGACCAATCAAGATTTCCGCTGAGCGCAAGCCGGTTAACCGCAACTTCCCGAGCCTCGGGTCCGGATAGGACGACTCTATTGGCACTCAAGTCGGTGGCATCCTGGTAAGGGGCCCACAAACCGGAACCAACAATCGTCGCAACCACCACGAACGCACCGAACGCCGCACCGTAGGCATAACTCGGCACCCGAAAATTTCCTAGCCCGGAAACAAAACGTTCCCACCAGATCAAGGTCGCCGAGCGCCGCAAGAGTTCCTCGCGCTGGCGCCGATGGAATTCGATCAACGCCCTGTCAAAATAGCCGGGGGGTGGCTGCTCGAAGCGTTTAATCCGAAGCAATTTTTGTAGCTGCTGTTCGTCGAGCATCATTTCTTTCTAAACTCCTCGAGGTAATTCTGCAACTGCCGATGTGCATAAAACAGCCGAGAGCGCACTGTCGCTTCGGGAATCCCGAGGATTTTGGCAATCTCTGCGTGCGGCATACCTTGAATGTCGAACATGGTGACGACTGCTCTATGCTCAACAGACAGCTTCATCATAGCTTCGTTCAATCTCTGCTGAAGTTCGGAGAGATCTACCTCTCGAATTGGCGAATTTGTTGCCGCCAAGTCAATCAATTCTTTATCATTTTGTACATTTGTATCCAGATCGTCCAGACTAAGTTGAAAGCGGCGGCCGCGCTTTTTCACGAAATTAATGGTCATATTGACGGCGATTGCGTGTATCCAGGTATAAAAGCTGGACTTGCCCCGGAACCCGTTAATGGAGCGATATGCCTTGGCGAACACTTCAAGGAGCAAATCGTTCGAATCTTCGTGATTCGCGGTCATATTGTAAATCAGAGAGTAGATGCGGGGGCTGTACTTCTGCCAGAGCAGATCGAAGGCCCGAGTCTCGCCGTTCTGAGTCCGGCGGACCAACGTTTCGTCGTCGGGCAAGTTCTGCTCTTCCATGCACCTCTACCCTGCGAGATACGGATCAAATCATAAGCGAGTGAGGGCGCGCCTCAGACCAACGAGATGTAAGGGTAATAAGGTCGCGCTGGGAGCAGCGCCGATTGGGCGAGGCGGCCTCGCTACTGCGGGACCGAAATTTTGTCAAAGGTCCTAGGGGCAAATCCCCCGCGCCCGATGAGCATGGTGCGTTTCGGTTTTTCATTCGTGCGTGCATCTAGTAAGTGGTGTGAGAATCCGATACATTTAGGTTCGGTAGTCCCGCTCTATAGAATCCATGAAAAGCAAAACCACCTAATGATTAATGTGCGGATACGGAAAAAAAACTTGACTCATCTGTAACCGGATTTGTTTTTCAAGGATTCCATGCTTCTTCCGAGACTTCGCTCGGAAGAAGCGGCTCTTCGAGCAGTCGCATAATGACAACATGTTGTCGCAAAAATTACGCCAAGAGCCTAGCGGATTAGGAAAGGCAAAAGCCTTTGGCCTTCAGTGCATGCCTGAGGGAGGGGATTCATATCTGTCCGACCTATTTTTCCCTCAAGATCGACGGGCAGCGGCCCTTTTCCGCGCCGCGTTTGGCGAACAGCTATCGATCTAATGGACAACGCCGGTCTCAGCCCGGCGGTTCTTAGCCCATGCAGATTCGCCATGACCCGGATCCGCCGGCATTTCCTGGCCGAAGCTCACCGTTTGGATGCGCGCTGAGGAGACACCAAGGGAAAGCAGAAAATTTCGGGCGGCCTGGGCGCGGCGTTCTCCGAGACCGCGATTGTACTCCGGGGTGCCTCGCTCATCAGTGAACCCAGCGAGAATGATGTTATTGCGGGCGCCTTTCATGAAACCGGCAATGTGGCGCAGTTTTGCTGCCTCTGACGGAGAAATTTCGAAGCTGTCGAACCCAAAGTAGATCGGCTGAAACTGTCCCTTCTCTACGTTATTGCTGAAGAATGAAACACCCTCTTGACGCGGAGGAAGCGGGGTTCCGCTCACGATGTCGCCTTCGACCCCGGCATACTCCTGCTTGTGCTGCTGGCAGGCGGTAAGAGTCAGCGCAAAAACAAAGATAAGGGAGAAAGTCTTCTTCATCGCAGAATAGTTATATCTTAATGGGACCAGGCAGGTTCGGAGATCCTTCCCAGATCTCCAACAAGGCGTGTTTCTTTGCCGGTAAC
>DASZHC010000240.1:0-7571 GCA_035938215.1 Chthoniobacterales bacterium | reverse complement strand
GTCTGGGCGATTGACTCGCAACGTGATCCTCCTAAGCACGAGCACAACGACCCTCACTGCTGGGGGGACTACGCATTCTGTTCCCAACTGATAGAATGGCAGGAGGGTGGTCATTCCATCCGTTTGACTTACTATCGGCTTAAATGCGGAGGGGATCGTTGGCAGTATGCCGGTCAAACGACGATTGAAACTAAACCGAGCACGATCAGGGCTCTCCTGACGAAGACACTGGAGAAGGCAGACTGGTTCACCAAACGAGATCGGGCGACAGATTAGCGAGTGTTGTCTTTGTCTTTGGTCACAATTGGGCTCCCTTCTGCGCGGACTGATACGATAGCAGCACCGCTCATGTGCGACTACCACCCAGTGAGGAAGTTTTCCAGCCGCATTAAGGAGATGAAAAGATGAAAAGGAAGATCACGACTCTCGCGTGCTCAGTGGTCTTAGGTCTCATGGCGCTTTCTTCACACGCGGTAGCGCAACAAAAAACGGCAAAGGAATGCCGGGACGAGTGGAGAGCCAATAAGGCCGCGAACCAGGCCAGCGGCATCACCGAAAAGGCTTACGTAGCTCAATGCCGTGGCGAGGCTGCACCTGCTCAATCCACGGCCCCTGCTCCGGCTCCTACCGTTACGGCTCCTCGACCCGCTACAGGTCAAAAGACGGCGAAGGAATGCCGCGAAGAATGGAGGGCCAATAAAGCCGCCAATCAGGCAAGTGGCGTCACGGAAAAAGCGTACGTGGCTCAATGTCGCGGGGAGGCTGCACCTGCTCAATCTACCGCAGCCCCGGCACCACCGCCTACTCCAGCCCCTGTTCCCACAGCCGCGACTACGGGACAAAAGACTGCGAAGGAGTGCCGGGAAGAATGGAGGGCCAATAAAGCCGCCAATCAGGCAAGTGGCGTCACGGAAAAAGCGTACGTGGCTCAATGCCGGGGCGGCACTCCAGCCGCCCAACCGACAGCGGCACCCGCAACGCCACCGGCTCCTCCCCCCGCTCCGACGGCTGCTCCCGCCGCTCCTGCTCCAGCACCAACGGCAGCCGCTCCTTCGGCCAGACCAGTTCCCCCTGCAACAACAGCCGTCAGACCGGCTCCCAGCACTCCGGCGGGTCCCGTCGGGGCGAACCAATTTTCAACCGAAGCACAGGCTAAGGCCCGCTGTCCCTCTGATACCGTTGTGTGGGTCAATCTGACTTCCAAAATCTACCACTTCAGTGGAACCAAAGATTACGGGAACACAAAACACGGCGCATACATGTGCGAAGGTGATACCGCCGCGTCAGGAATGCGAGCCGCCAAAAACGAGACGCACCCGTGAACAAATTTAAGCTGTAAGTATCGGACTGAACGCCTCGGCTGTGGCGTGGGGCGGAGGAGTTGAAAGCCCGTTTGAATGCTTATGAGGCTTTGACTTGGCCTCGTCCTACTGCCGGTTCGCCCATATATTCGGGCGATGCTCTTTGACTTGCAGCTATTGGGCAAACCTGACGCCGCTGGCAATGCAGACGTGATCGAAAATCGCACGCTTGCTGCGGCGTCGATAGAAGAGGCTGTCCGGACGGCAAAGGATATAGTCCTTAACACGCCAGTCCCCGGCATTTACGGCTTTCGCCTGATGAGGAATGGCCTGGAAGTCTTTCACTGGTTTATTGGACAGGACGATGCTTAGAGGCCGGAAACGGGAATGTAAGGCCCTTGACTCCTGAGGGCCGTGTTCTCTATTCGTTCTCTATGGCCAACCGTGGTGAATGGACCGGGTTCCAACGCCGGAAATATGGTAGTCGAAGTGGACGACCGAGGCGGACACTTCGAAGGTTGTGTCTATGTATATGATAGCAACCGGGGCCTGCCGGGCACGTTTGCGGTGGTAAAGACACCTGACAAAAAGACTCGCGGTGAGTTTAAGGTCCCCTTGGCTCCATTGGACCCTAAGACCGGCGAACCAACAGATTGGCAGCTGATTCAAAAACTCTTTCCCAACCAAAACGTCATCATGCCAAAGGAGGCTGAAGTCGAGTACGAATGGGACGATAAGCAACTCTCGATAAAATGGAAGACGGACATTGGCACGTTCGGCTCAGCAGAAATCCCAAGGAGTGAGGCAGAACAGCCGTCCACCTCTCAGCCGCTCACAATTAAAACTTGGAAGGAATTCAAGGCGTATGTCGCGGAGCTAGAGCCTTACCGATACATCTTTCGCGGCCAACCTGGTACTTGGCGTCTGCGTACCCGATTCCATAGAACTGGTCGAGGGGACATGCGAAGGTTCTTTACGGCGGACGTACCAACCCTTCATCGGCACCTTAGCGCCCGAACCCGGCACGTGTTTAACCTGACCGATCCGCTTCAAAATGCGGCTTTCCTAAATCTTGTACAACATCACGGCTACCCGACCCCATTGCTTGATTGGACATATTCACCTTTTGTTGGTGCATATTTTGCGTATAACCGCATCAAAAGTTCAGAGGCCGCGATGGCAATCGAAGAGCAAAAGGTCCGAATTTTTAAGTTTGCAAGGCGCAATGGTGCTCGGACATCATGCAGATACAGAGTACCTCTGTGAGATGGCCGCATTTTTCAATAGTTGAGCCGCTTGCCATCGGAAACGAACGATTAATTCCGCAGCAGGCCCTCTCCAGTTTCACCACTGTCGATGATATCGAAACCTATGTCCGGTCCAAAGAGACCTCGGAAAAGCGTTACCTTGATGTAATTGATTTGCCGATAAGCGAACGCGATGCTGTTACACGGGAGTTGCGGATGATGGGCGTAACCGCAGGCTCGCTGTTCCCCGGCCTAGATGGCGCATGTGAGGAACTACGGGAGCGTTTCTTTGGGTTTTAAAAAAGAGTGCTGAACTTTCCATCGGCACCGTAGTCCTGACATCGGCAGCTGCCATCACAGCAACCGGCATTTTGCCGGGTATGGTGCGTGCTGAACGCCGCCGCTTCAGACATTTTTCCCATCTTCCCAACTGACGCCCGAAGCCGCACCTTCGAATTTTTGCCCCGCAACGGCTCGGCGTCTTCTCGAAATTGCACGTCGCAACGAACTTCGCCAGGAGGCAAAGGTGCCCCTTCTGCCGATTGCGAAAGAGCTACGCCGGATCAAACGGCAAGAAGATTTGGAGGAGTTCGAGCGGTTCGAAGCGGCTTTCGGCAAGGCCGTGTGGGACGAGGTGCTGAAAGTTCGTCGGGAGGCGGAGGGCAACCCAGGTCAAGCGAAAGCTTTCGCTTGCGACTACTTTTCTCTACATTATTTTTGGGAGTGTACACGATGGACGCCGAACTTCGCCGACAATTTTACCGCAATAAAGAAAAACTTGAGCGGACCAAGGCTACGACCGCAAGTAAACGTTGGCGGTATGTCCTTGGCGCTACGGCCACATCCTTATTTTTGTTCGTGTCCGGTGCCGCTTTGGAATCATTCACGAAATTTTTCAAGGATAGCATCCCATCGCAATTGAAGGACGGACTCTGTTATATGAGCGATCTCGTCCGATCCAATGACGACCCACACCAATTTACCGTTGTTGTGTTGCGTTTTAGTGATGACGCCAAAGGAAATCGTCGTGACGAGGTTGCCAAATCTTTTCGTTCCACGAAGTATGATGTCAACGTCCTAACGCCGTGCGAGCCGGTGCTGATGGGAATCAAAGGCGGCAAGCTGAACAACAAACGCGCCTATAGTAAGAAGATCGAAGACTTATTTGAGAAATATAGAGCCGACCTGATCGTTAGAGGTGAGGTTAAACAAAAAGTGATCATGCTAAACGGATATACAAACCACGATGTTAAGGAGCAAATGTTTTTACAGAAGGGTCGCATTAATCCTGACTTGCGTGACGTAACTGAAACGTTTGACAAATCCAACAGCTTTAATCCCGACCAGAAGACCGCAACTAAATTTCTTCAAGACAATATTGTTCGCACTCTCGAATTCACGTTGCGTCGGATCAAATGCAGCGACTTAATGCCGATGGAGTGCGTATATGGCGATCAAATGAGCGTTCCGGCTGACGTCATGCTGACAATCTCTAAGATCGGGATGGTATTTTTCGCCGATACTGATGATCAAGCAGCAGAGCTCGAAGAATGGTATGAACGCCAAGATTATTATGAAGAGTTGAGTAAATATCAGGAAGATATGAAAGGCACCCCTACCATGTCACTGGGTGAAGCGGCTCTGCCGGTTATGTTGAACCTGATCTATCGGCACGGCCAGACTGCGTTTGTCGGTTCCGACGGTTCGAGGCAGTCACTCTTTGGCCTAGGGAATGGAATAATTTTCGCGATGGCGAACTCGGATTGGAAGGTGGGCGTGATGTCTGGTTTGTTTAGTCAGAGGAACGGCGAAGTGTGTAGATCCGAAGCTGTTCTTAGGTATTCGATAGACGCCTTTCGCGGAGCTATTGATATCGGGAATCAAAACCAACCGAGCACAGCCCAACAATTCCTGGCTTGGCTTTGGCTTGGCCGTAGCCAAGCCATGCTCTATGCTTGGGGCGAGGGCAGTGACAGAGAATTGGTAAAACGAGAGTTGCCGGAAACAGTCGCCAATTTGGATCGCCTACAGGTCGATTGGAAACGTGAAAAATTGGACGATGCAGATGTGGTCAAGATCGAGGCAGAACGGGCCATCGTGCGCGGTGCTAATGAGCGAATGAAATCCGGAGCAGGGGAAATTTTGTCTGGCTTGAATAATCAGGTGAACTGGGTGCTCGACGCGGATATCCAAGGCTTCTTTGATGCTATGGCCCATTCTCGGATCATCCGCTTCCTCGAACACCGTATTGCGGATGCAAAACATTTTTCTTGCCCCGACCTGGAGGATTCCGAAGCGAAGGGATTTCCTCAAAAGCCTCGGTGAGGGCGGTCGAGAGGGGTTTCTTCTTCGGGCGTCTGGCGGATTTACATAATGGGCTCGACAAAGGCGAAGCAACATCCTCGCGTTCGCAATCTTGAACCGTTTGAGATCGAACTCTTAGGCCCATCCGGTCGGACCGTCGCAAGCCTTGGTCACGGATTCGTTCTAGTCGCGAATATGGACGCGTGGCTGGGGTCTGAGAGGCCTGTTTGCGAAAGAAACAGGTTCCACATGAAGCTTACCTTCCTTTTGGCCGCGACGCTCAACCTCAATTGTGGATACCTTCCAGTTCCTGGAATTGCTCAGGCACTGGAAGCCGTCCCTGCCCAACCTGCGGAAGGCAACGTCAACGCCTGGAACTTGGGCCTGATTCCCACACACCGGCCAGAATTTACGCCCGCCGAAAATAGGTCACGGGTGGGCGAACTGCGGGCGGATATCGGCAACCGCTTTGGGCTGCTGCAGGTGCTTGGGCGATACGTGCCGAAGGCCGGGGCCGAACCGATTGAAGAACGTGCCTTCCTTCTCCGGGGCAAGGCGGGCGATTCCGGCAACCTGATGGGATTCCTGTGCAACGCTGGACCGAAACTTGACCAGGAGGCGGTGATCTGGAAGGGCGAAGATCAGGACGGGATGCTGTTTGCCCTTAAGGACGGGCCTGTCTTGGCTTGGCGACTGGCGACAAGAAAAGCCTTGGGGTTTCCGACCAAATCGTATCGGCCAATATCACACCCTCCCGGCAAGGGGCAGGGGCGGAGCGTCAGGTCAGTGGGAGGACCTTGGAATTTGGACCATACGGTCCTTTTTCAACCGGCAGTCCAGACGGTTCCTTGTTTGACGATCAAGTTGGTGGCTTCGGCTAGACTATCCGACGCTTTCCAAACATGATTGAACAATTAAAGAGGGGTAGGAGGTCAGACATGGCTAAAAAGGCAGGTGCGCGAAAACCGAAGAACAAGGGTAAGACGAATAACAAGGAACCAAACATTAAATTCTTAGATAAGCTGACGACGTGGCGCAACGGTGCACAAATATCGCTGTTTACGCTTCTGCGCCTTATAACTGAAAAGCAGACCAAAATTGAAGAGAACAAGGAACTAAGTGAAATATTCCAGCTTCTGACGGGAATTGCTTTTTCCTTTTGGCGGGCCGTGTTTTTAGCAGAATTCACGCTTGAAACATCCAAAGCCACCAAGGATGCCAAGGATTTTCTTACAAAAGTTGTGCGGGATAACTCCATTGCATATGCTGATGAAAGACAGAATCAACGGTGGACCGCCGGTTTTTACGCCAGTCACATTCAATACCGGATGTATCATCTCCAGCAAACTTATGGCCACCGGCTACGTTTGAAAGAATTAAAGGACTTCCGCAATAAGTGGAATCCACTGACAAAGTTACCAGCAAACAGGAATAAATTTTTTGCCGCGACGATAGACTGCTTAACTAGACTGACCGACCGTCTAAGCGAATTGGCTGGATGAAGGTCCCGGGGGCACCCAGGGCATCAACCCTCCAGCCCCTCAAGCTGGCGGTTCGCAACAAGGGCACCAATGCAAACGATCTTGTGCAGGCGACGCCTGGGGGAAGCCCGGCCCGAGAACCTCCCTCACCTCCGTTTCCGTTGCCCCGCCAAGGTCGAGCATCCTCGCGGCGGCCGCGAGGTCGCGCACGGTTTCCAAGTCTTATACGATGATTGTTTGCTCTGGCATTGGATCAAATTAGCATATTCGGGAGTTTGCGATTCGGCCCTCACAGGATGCCGTTGGGGGCCTTCGGAAGTCTAACAACCCTCGATCCTTCCCTCGTTTCTTTTAGCCGCTGTTGCCTCCTCATAGGCTTGTCCCACAAGGTATCTTACAAAGGACGACACGGATTGCGCCTTCTGATTTGCAAGCTCCTTGCTCTTTCGGATCGTTTCGGTGTCAAGCGTCAGGCTGCAACGTTTGAAGACAATTTTGGCCATCTGATCTTCCTCAACTCGGCGTCAATTTCCTCTTCAATTTTCTCGATCATAATATCCTGGATCAAAGTATCCATCCACTGCTCTCCCATGCAAGCACGCTGGTAGCCTGCGTCTTGAAGTAGTTGTTGCAATTTGAAGGCCCGCTCCAGCTTCTTGTCGAATTTGATCCCGAGTTCTGTTCCTCTTCCTAGAATATCTTCCACGGTTTTCTCCCTGAATCAGAGTTATCTACGGAATATTTATCGAAAGCACATTCTTGTCGGATGCGGATTTGGCCGCTTCGTCCGACATAAATACTCCGGCCCTACACAGGAGGATCAAACTTGACCAGAGAACGCCGCCTTACCGTCCGACTTGCAGACCAGGAAATTGCGTCGATTAAAGCCTTTGCCGACGAAAAGCATCTAATCGAATCGGCGGCAGTCCGGTGGCTCATTGCGGTGGGCCTGGCATCCGAAACCCGGAGCCGCCCGCACGATGTCCACCAAACGCCCGTATCTATTCGGCCGCATCAAATTGGTTGACGAACGAGGCCCTTGGCCCCGCAAGCTATGACACCGAAACGAAGTATCGCCTAGGCTGCTCCGAGCGAATGAGTGCGCTCGATTGCAGAAAATCCAGTGCCTTCACCCCGCTGAACGTTTACACCTCGCCAACACGTTCGCGACCACGCTCAGGCGACTCGCAATCCCTTCTGCTTGAAGATGAGGGCGATTACCTCGGCCCTACCCGCGT
>DASZHC010000239.1:0-29540 GCA_035938215.1 Chthoniobacterales bacterium | reverse complement strand
ACGCTTGTGGATTGGCCGATTTCCTATGCCGATCTGGAGCCTTACTACACCGAGGTCGAGTGGGCTTTCGGGGTCTCTGGCGCCGGCGGCGTGAATAAGTTCGAGGGCTTTCGGAGCAAGGAATATCCTTGTCCTCCGCTGCCCGCAACACGCTATGGCCAAAAATTCCACGAAGGCTGCCGCAAGCTTGGCAATTGATCGCGCGCGGAGTTATCATAATCCTGGCAGTGATGGTCGCGAGGTCACGTAAGTGACCGCAATCCCCCCTTATTTTATGAGGCGAAAATTAAATGCTGGCATGGTAGGCGGTGGCCGGGACGCATTCATCGGTGGAGTTCATCGCATGGCAATGCGGCTCGACGGAAAAATCGAACTGGTCGCCGGCGCGTTCTCGTCGAACCCGCAGAAAGCGAAACTCTCCGGCGAAGACTTGCTCCTGGATCCCAAACGGGTTTATGTGGATTACCGCACAATGGCTACGGAAGAAGGCCGATTGCCAGCCGGTGAACGAATCGACTTCGTCTCGGTTGTGACTCCAAACCGGACCCATGTGCCGGTGGCCAAGGCGTTCCTGGAAGCCGGGTTTAATGTTGTGTGCGACAAACCGCTTGCCTTCAATCTTGACGAAGCCCGTGAACTGCGAGACGTGGTCAGGAAGACGGGCAAGTTGTTTGCGCTAACGCATAACTACACAGGCTACCCGATGGTCAAGGAAGCGCGTGAGCTCGTTCGCAGTGGGGAATTAGGCGAGATACTGAAGGTAGTTGCCGAATATCCGCAAGGCTGGCTCATCAAGCCCATCGACGTAGAGGGACAGAAACAAGCGTCCTGGCGGACGGATCCGCAGCAAGCAGGCGCCGCGGGGTGTATCGGCGATATAGGAACTCACGCCGAAAATCTAGGTAGATACATTACTGGCCTGCAGATCGAGGAGCTTTGCGCCGAGTTCACCTCGTTTGTAAAAGGACGGCAACTCGAAGACGATGCGAATTTACTCATTCGCTACAAGGGCGGGGCGAAGGGTGTGTTATGCGCTTCGCAAATTTCGGTTGGCGAAGAGAACAATTTGAGCATCAGGGTGTATGGCGCGAAAGCATCTCTGGAATGGCACCAGGAAGATCCTAACGATTTAGTCGTGAAGTATGGTGACAAACCACGGCGCGTTTATCGGCGTGGCAATGAATATGTCAGTGCCGTCGCAAAACGGTTCACCCGCTTTCCATCTGGCCATCCGGAAGCTTTTGTTGAGGCTTTTGCCAATATTTACCTCGAGGCAGCACGAGCCATAGAAGCGGAAGTCAACGGACAGACTATTCCTCCCGATTGCGACTTCCCGACAGTCGATGATGGGGTCGAAGGGATGGCGTTTATCGCAACCGCGGTCGAAAGCGCAAAAGCCGGCGGCGCCTGGACCAGGATGGTGGACGCCTAAAATGAAAACTGGCGATCACTGACGATTGGGATCTCCACAACCGAAGACCCTTCCTGAAGAGCTTCCTAGACAAGCGGACGGATTATTTGACGAAAGATATCGAGGTCAAAACTTACACGATGCGGAGCGCGCACGACAAAGCCGGCTATTAACCGAACAAGGAAGTTGAGCGATCCTAACAATCCTCGGAGTCGATAAACTTATGAGAAAAGGAGAAGGACACTAGTGTCGCTTGGCTTGGCGTTTTTACTGATCAAGTGTCGCAGGACGCGTCAGTAGTCAAAGTGTCGATCCGGCGCAGGCGCTAGCTGCGCTCCAGGGCAAAATCCTGAGCAAAGGTCAACCCGACTTTTACGGTGATGCGGATAGGGCGGCTTACGTTATGCCGACAGCCAATCAAGGTTTGAGCGGCATTTGGGCCGTGTGGGACGTCCCTGCAGAGGGAGTGATTGCAGCGGCTCGAACCGCAGGCAAAGAGCATTTGGTTATAACGACGATCGATCTCGGGCTGAATGTTGCCGTTGATATGGCCCAGAACGGACTTGTGAAAGGCGTTGGAGCGCAAAGACCGTATGACCAGGGCGTTGTCGAGGCGCTTCTTGCCGGATACGGACTTCTTGGGAAAGCCGCCCCCGCCTATGTCGCGCTGCCTGCTCTGCCGGTGACGCGGGAAAACCTGCTCGATGCCTGGAAAACGGTTTACCACACCGAGGCGCCGGGCAGCGTTGAAAATCGGATGAAATAATCGTCCGTCTCGGCGCCGACTCTAGTGTACCTAAGATATGTGCTCTTAAGCTTCTGGAGGAGCGCCGGAGTTGAGTCTGGAAATGGCACCCGGCTCGACTCATCTGCCGCTCCTTCAGAAGCTTGGTCGATTTTCGTCTGTCCCTGGGGTTCCGCTTCGCTTCACCCCAGGCTGACTTCTTGTCGACCCTTCGGGTCTCTATCCGCCTTATCTTCGCGCCTTCAGGACAGGCCTTGAAATCCGAGGTATACCTCTCTGCAAGGCAACTAATCGTCCGAACTCGAACTCGGAGTCGTTATACAGGCCTCTACCGAGACGCCGACTCAAAAATTGTAGGATGTATTCGGCTACTCCGTGCCCACCGTGACCTCCGTGCGAGCCTTTTGTCCTCTTCATGATTCACCGGATAAAGCCATCTTGGACGGCTCAATCGGGGCAGCGTTGGAAACCCGAGAAGAATCATCGCACGGAGGCCACGGAGGATGTTTAAAAATCCCTAATCAGTGGTTTGCTGCCGGGCTTTGGGTTCTCTCAGCCCTGGCCTGGGGCGGGATGAACGCCAAGCGCAGTGTAAATGAATGACAACCAGCTGTGTCTCGATCCAAAGGCTATTGTTTTTCGCGATCAAATGCCGCATCGAAGGCGACACTACTCGGAGTAAAGTCATAGGACTTCACGTTGCGACACGACTCCGTACCGCCGTGGATGCGGTCCATACGAATATCCTCCCATTCGATGGATAGCGGGCCACGGTACCCGATATCATTCAGTGCGACGATAATTTCCTCGAATCGAATATCGCCATGGCCGATTGATCGGAAATCCCAATACCGGCGATGGTCGCCGAAGTTAGTGTGCCCGCCGAAGACACCAACATCCCCGTTGCCGTGCCCCCACCAGGCATCTTTCATGTGGGCGTGGTAAATCCTATCTTTGAACTCTCGGAGGAATTTTACGTAATCAACACCTTGATACCCGAGGTGCGATGGATCGTAGTTGAAGCCAAATCGCTTGTGTTGTTTAACTGCCTCCAATGCGCGATGGGCCGAAGCGATGTCAAACGCGATCTCGGTCGGATGAACCTCCAGTGCGAAGTTAACATCCAGCGCGTCGAATGCATCCAGGATCGGCAGAAAGCGTTGAGCGAAATCATCGAAACCTTTCTGCAGAAACTCCTGGCTCGTTGGCGGAAAAGCGTAACAGGCGTGCCAGACCGAGGAACCGGTAAACCCGCAGACCACCGGGGCAAAATGCAAATCCTGGTGCGGTTTGGCATCGAGGAAATTTCGGCAAGCTCGCGCCGCAGTTTTCATATTTTCCGCCGCGCGCTGACGTACACCTTCGGGACGACCGTCTCCCCAAACCTGCGGGGGCAGGATTGCCTGATGACGTTCATCAATATTGTCGCAAATTGCCTGGCCTACCAAATGGTTTGAAATACCGAAGGCGGTCAGCCCATCGCCGGTCAGGATTTTCCAGCGACCGTGGCAGTAATCCTTGGATTCAGCAGCCATGTACACATCAAAGTGATCGCCCCAGCAGGCAAGTTCAAGCCCGTCGAAACCCATCTTTTTCGCCATCGGAGCAAGTTTGGTTAACGGCAAATCGGCCCATTGGCCGGTGAACAAAGTTACAGGTCTGGCCATGATCAATCTCTTGTTTTTCAGGTTAAGAAAATAGTTGTTATTTGAACTTCTGGGCCGCCATAAGCATGGCAAGGGAAAATTTGCTCATTTCACTGCTCCCAACGTCAAACCCCGCACCAGGTAACGCTGCGCTGCAAGCGCTCCGATCCAAACGGGAAGCACAACGACGGTTCCTGCCGCCATGATGTTGTTCCACTCCATCATCCTGTGGAACCGGGTCCGAGACTTGCTGGATGGTCGCTTGACGGTTGCCGAAAAACTTTAGGCGATTCATAAATGGTTTAGGGTTTAACAGAAAGCGCGTAACTCAACGCTCGCGCACGATCAGTTGTTGAAGATCTTCTGCAAAAAACGTAGGCCTTCCTGGGCCAGCGAATCCTGGCTGGGGGCGAGCGGCCGCCAGAGAGAAACGGCGCGAGCAATTTCTGTGATCTCCGTGGTGAACGCCTCGATCACAACCGGTCCCTGGTAATTGATTTCGCGAAGCGCTGAAGCGACTCCCTTCCATTCCACGTGGCCCGTGCCGGGAGTGCCGCGGTCATTTTCGCACGAGTGAAAGTGGAACACCTTTGACCCTGCTTTTCGAATCGCGGCGGGGATATCCTTTTCTTCGATGTTCATGTGGAACGTATCCACTAAGAGGCCAACGTTGGAGGTGCCGATCCGGCCAACGAGATCGAGGCCCTGTTCCACCGTGTTAATGAAGTCGGTTTCGAACCGATTGAGCGGTTCGATGGCAAGTTGCACACCACGCTGCCCCGCATAGTCGGCGACCGGCTTCAAAGTTTCTACCGCAAGACTCCATTGTTTAGCTCGCTCATCGGGAGACAGAAGCCGGGTTTTCCCAACCGCGGAATACATCGGCCCGGCCACAAAGGGTGCGCCGAGTTCCCTGGCCGCGTTGATGCACGACTCCAGATATTTGACCGCATTGGCTCTGATGTTCCGGTCATCCGAGCTCGCATCCCGGTATGGTCCGAAAGCGCCGCAAATCGTGGCCTTGAGATCGTTCCCTTTTAACACTTCGTTGATTCGGGAAACGTCAATTGTGGCCGGATCTTCGATACAGATCTCGATGATATCGAAGCCCATCTCGCGAACTTTTTTGACGAGCCCGAGTGTCTTGTTCGAGAAAGGCGAAACCCAAATGAACGTACTTGCACCGAATTGCATTCAAATTCCCCCTTTTCAGGAAAGCTGCTTTTCCAGTTTCTTAATGGTCAGAATCGCCTGTTCGGTGTATTGATCGAAAAACTCCTTTCCTTCGCCCTTTTCCAGGGCGCCGAACGGATCGCCCGTACCTGTCCGGCTCGCCTATTAATTCGATCGCATCGTAGCCAAAATCGGCGAGCCGTGCGATGCTCCGGTCAACTGGTTCACCGAAATACACCAAGGAATCATAGCTTGTATTTGAACATATCAAATTCAAAGGGTTGAGAGGCAATGACCTGATACGAACGTGCGAGGTTGGGGAAGAACGCTCTAAACAATTGATAACGTTCTCAAGGAATCTGACCTCCTTTCTCTCGCCGAGTCAAATAGTTTTGTTGAAATTTCGCCGGGGAGGCCGCGCCTCCAGACCGGCGAGATGTGAGCGCTTCAATGACAGTTGCAACCGTCTTCAAAACAGTCCAAAGATTTCCCCTTCAAATTTATGGACTTATGCTTGAGCCGAAAGCTGGCACTTGTCACCGGATCAACGGCGGGGATCGGAGCTGCGATCGCTGAAGGCTTGGCTCGCGAACATGCTCGTGTCATCGTCAACGGGCGAACTGAGCACCGGGTGCAGAAGGCGATTGAGGCGATCAAAACCCATGTGGAAGGTGCGGCAGTGGAGGGGTTCGCCGGCGAAAGTAGGCGAAGCGTCCCGCTTTGCGCGCTTCAAAACCGTGCAAACCGAGACGGTTCGCCTACATCGTAGCGCGTTGTTTGTGAGCGTTTGTGGCTCAAGTTAGCGCTTATGTGGTCAGATCTCCGAGCTGACCTTGGCCTGGACGGCGGTCGCATCGGAGATGCGACCCTACCAACGTTTGCGAAGCAGAAATTTTTGCTCAAAAAAATTGACGACCTAAGGCGGAAATGGCCTATGTGATTGAAACTCGGTGAGAACGTTCCCCGTTATGCGGCGTAACCTCGTTTACCGGTTCCCGGGCTCTGTCCAACCTGGTCGCGCGCCAAGCCTACGAATATCTGAAGCCCCTGGTGAGCAAATGAAGGAGACTCACGAGCCAAGGGTGTACGATGCGATTACAAGAAGCGAAAATGCTATGGGAACGGTTTCGTCTCGGGGCTACTCATGGCTAAAGCGCTAAGCGGCAAAGGTGAGGTCGGCCTGATCTATCATGGCGCGGATTTTCCTGTCACGCGCCAACGATACGAAGGGTTCAAAGCAATTATCGCTAAGTACCCGGGCATAAAGATCGTGGCCGAGCAGGGGATCGCGGGCCCGGACTTTACAGGCGATGCCGAGAAAGCCGCTTCTGCGATCCTGACATCACACCCGAAGGTGAACGGGTTGTGGGCTGTCTGGGATGTTCCGGCAGAAGGTGTCCTGTCTGCGGCACGAGCTGCCGGCCGAGACCGTCCGGTCTGGCGATCACAACCTGTGATCTGGGTGCAAACATCGCGATCGACATGGCGCAGGACGGATTCGTAAAAGGAACCGGTGGCCGATTCGCCAGGCAGAGACCGAGGCGATACTCGCCGGATACGGCCTGATTAGCAAGACAGCGCCGGCTTAGGTCGCTCTTCCCGCGGTCCCGGTCACGAAGGAAAATATCCTCGCAGCGTGGAAACAGGTGCATGGTGTCGCGGCGCCTGACCTTGTGAAAAAGGCGTTGCAATAAGACCGAACTAAGACGCTGGAAGAGCCGATTTTAGTTTGCAACATCTCGGTGTCAACTGTAGAGTGAGAACGTTATCTCTCATGAATTCCGTTGCTGCGGAAAATCACCGATACCGTCCACATATACACGGTACGAAGATTTTCAGCCAACTTACGCACGGCGGCCATACTTCGCTCGAGCATCCGCCGCACATCATGTGGGCGCCGACCCAGATGCCGGAGCCATCCAGCCATTTCAGCACCAAGGCGATGGATGAGGATGATATTCACGCAGTAATCGCGGGTTTCGCGGTAAGTGCTCGGAAAGCGGTCGAGGCCGGCTTTGACGGGATTGAAGTCAAGGTGGCCCACGACGGCCTGCTGCGCTCGTTTGCTTCCCCCTTCTTCAATCGTCGCGGTGACCGCTACGGCGGCTCATTCGAGAATCGCATGCGGCTTTCTCTCGAGGTTATTGAGGCGATTAAGAAGCAGACCGGAGACACCTATCCCGTCGGCGTTCGCATCTGCGTGAATGAGTTCACGACCTTTGGTTATGATCTCGAGTACGGGCTGCGCATGGCTGAAACCCTGGAGACCAGCGGACTGGTGGACTACTTCAACGCGCGAACGAAGCCGAGATTCCCGTTTTCATCATGGAGAATCCTCCGCCAGAGGGAAAATACCTGGGCTTTGTCGACTTTGACAACGAAGCTGGGGGCGCAATGGGAGCCGACGAACTCGCGAAGCTGATCGGCGAGAAAGATGGTGCGCAGCGTTGTATCGGCGTTACGCCAGATCGGCAAGCTTGTTCCTCTCGGAAAGGAAGGTCACGTCGTGATTGTAGGACTCGACGGTACACCATTGGCGCTCGATCGGATCCATGACGGAACCCAGGACGCCTCGGTCGGACAGGATCCGTACGCAAGTGGTCGATTCGGATGGCAACCGACGTGAAGAATTGTTCGAGCCAGCAAACCAGTACCCGCATCTATTCCTTCGTGCTCCTGTTCGCACTCTGTGATAAATACTTTGGCTGTGAGCGAGTTGAACACCTGGCTTGAAACTCTCTGGGCCCCGTGGCGGGTCGAATATTACCGCCGCGAGAAGAGACCGGAATTTTTGCGCGAGGCCGGTGAGGCTGCAAATGATGCCGAACACTTTGTCGTTTGCCGAAGAAAGCTGGCTTTCCTGATGATGAATCTGTATCCGTACGCGGCGGGCCATTTGATGGCGGTTCCCTATCGCGTGGTGTCACGATTTTCAGAATTGAGCGATGGCGAGAAAATCGAGCTTCTTGACTTGGCGAGCTATGCCGAGCGACTGCTAGAAGATGTCGTTAGGGCGCAGGGGTTCAATATCGGCTGGAATGTAGGAACGGCTGCGGGCGCCGGGGTGGCGGAGCATCTGCACCTGCATATTGTGCCCAGGTGGCACGGCGATCATAATTTCATGACCGTGATTGGGGGAAGTAGAATCATACCGGACGGTCTGGTTCCGCTTTACGAGAGGCTGCGAGCGGCCACCGAGCGCATTCCGTTTTAGCGGGGGGAGATCTCGGAGGTGGTGGCAGAGGTCACGGAGGGGGACTGATTCACCACAGAGACTCAGAGGACGCGAAGGATGCAGCAAGAAGGGTTTGTGGTAATGAAAATGGCGACATAGTGACGACGGATCGCGAACGCTCGCGATGCCGACCAAGACGCGTCTCACAATTTGGAGATCTGCCCCTTATCGTGGCGCCGCAAATCCGTGGCGGCGGCTCTCGCATCGCCGGCCATTTCCTTGCCATCAGACACTTCTTCCATTCCCCTTCGTGTCCTCTGCGTCTCTTTGGTGAATCCGTTCCCCCTCCATGAACTCATAGCTTCAGCTCAGAGATCTGCCCGATTATATTTGGATTCCAATAAATTTTCGGCTCGCGCGATTGACTTTCCGAACCCATCGAGATAAAAGGGAGCGGTTTTCCCCGGTTCCGCGGATGGCGCAGCAAAGCTCTCTTTCTTCAGAAAATTTGCCGGCTGGTGAATCGGCTCTAGCGTTGAAAAACGTCAGCAAGTCTTTTCCAGGCGTACGTGCGCTTGACGATGTCTCATTCGACGTTAAGCCCGGGGAAGTTCATGCTTTGCTCGGGGAAAACGGCGCGGGCAAGTCGACCCTGATCAAGATCGTGTCCGGCGTGTATCCTCCGACTTCCGGAGAAATGCATGTGCATGGGAAGCCGGTCCATTTCGCTCATCCGCGTGAGGCGCAGGCCCATGGAATCGCAACGATTTACCAGGAATTCAGCCTTTATCCGGAATTGACCGTTGCTGAGAACATATTTGCCGGCAACATGCCGCGAAAATTTTCAGGACTCCTACTCGACTGGGCCGCAGCTGCGCGGCAGGCAGCAGCTGTCCTCGAATCGCTCGACGCAAGCGACCTCGATGTCCGGGCACGCGTCGGCACGCTTTCGGTTGGCAACCGTCAAAGAGTTGAGATAGCAAAGGCGCTCTCGCGCCAGGCGCAAATTCTCATTCTGGATGAGCCGACGGCCGTGCTTACGCAACATGACACCGAACGGCTCTACGGCATTATTCGCCGGCTCCGTGCTCAGAAGGTGGCTCTGGTTTACATCAGCCATCGGCTTAATGAAATCTTTGCGTTGGCCGATCGTGTAACCGTGCTTCGCGACGGCAAGTTCATAGGTGTCAAACCGGCCGCCGAAACAAATGAAGGTGAACTGATTCGCATGATGGTCGGCAGGGCTTTGGAACTTGAACCGTTGCCACATCTCGACAACCCTGCACCAGCGGGGCAAGTGGTCTTGCGGGTCCGCAATCTGTCGCGGCGGCCCCTTCTGCGGGATGCGAGTTTGGAGGTGCGCGCCGGTGAGATTGTCGGCCTTGCCGGATTGGTTGGTTCCGGACGTTCGGAGCTGGCGCAGACCGTTTTTGGCGTTGCCCCTCCGGAGTCCGGTACAATCGAAATTGACGGTAAACCGGTTAAGATTACCCGGCCGGAGAAAGCGATTGGACTTGGAATTGCCTATGCACCCGAGGACCGGCAGCGGCAAGGGTTGGTAATCGCCATGACTGTCGCCGAAAATATAGGGTTGACTCGGATCTGGCAATTAATGCGGGGACCGTTCCTCGATTTTCAGGCCGAAGAGTTGCTCGCCCGGCAGTATATCGGAACTTTGCGGATCAAGACTCCGACCAGCCATCAAGTTGTCCGCAATCTGTCCGGCGGGAATCAGCAGAAAATTGTGCTGGGCAAGTGGCTCGCCACCAAGCCTCGCCTGCTGATTGTCGACGAACCGACCCGGGGAATCGATGTTGGCGCGCGCGCTGAAATTCACCGCTTGCTGGATACCTTGGCGCGCGATGAGAAGATGGCGATTCTGGTGATTTCAAGCGACCTGCCTGAGATCCTCCGTTTGAGCGATCGAGTCTGCGTCATGCGAGAAGGCTATATGGTCGCTGAGTTTGCGCGCCGCAAGGCCACTCAAGAGAACGTATTAGCCGCGGCGGTCGGACAGCAATTGAATGGTGAAAGAACAACTGCTTCGGACCACTGACCAAACGTGATTTAATCAAATCTATACGCCTTCGGCCTGTATTCCGGTTTTCCAATATCAAAAGAGGCTTATGTCTTCTGCGGTTCCTCCAGAAAAATCCGTCGATACTGGGCTGACCAAAATGCCCGGCCAGATTCGTAGCGGTAGTTGGTTAGCCATTTTCGACCAGCAAGAAAGTGTTCTGGTATTAGCGTTTCTGTTGGTTGTCGGCGGTGTCACTCTGTCAAATCGCGGGTTTGTTGACCCGACGAATCTCGTAGACATTCTGTATAATTCTTCCTACATCGGGGTGGCAGCGGTCGGCATGACCATGATCATACTTTGCGGCCATATCGATATTTCGATCGGTGCCGCGCTTGGATTATGCGCAACTGTCGCAGGGAAGCTGGCTGTGGCCGGGGTGCCTCTTGGAATCGTTTTTGCCGCGACAATCTTCACGGGCGGCTTGATCGGTTTCCTGAACGGTCTCCTGGTTGCTTACTGCCGTATTCCGGCAATTGTAACAACGCTTGGGATGGCCAGTATCCTAAAGGGTGGACTCATCCTTACCACGGGCGGCACCTGGATTTACGCTTTACCTCCTGGATTTGGCATCAGTCGCCAGCTCGTTTTAGGGATTCCCGTACCTATTTGTGCACTTATTCTCTTTGGCCTTGCTTTTTCAATTTGGCTCAAATACGCGCCGGCCGGCCGCCAAATTTATGCCGTGGGTGGTAACGCCGAAGCCGCGCGATTGTCGGGCATCCCGGTAAGGAAAGTAACTTTGGGAGTTTTTGTTCTCAACGGCCTGTTGGTTGGTATTTCGGCGATTCTCTATGCAACGAACTTTACAGCGATTCAATCGAATGTCGCGCCAGGATTTGAGCTAACCGTCATTACTTCTGCGGTAATCGGCGGAGTCAGTATCCTCGGGGGTACCGGGACGGTAGCGGGCGCTCTCCTGGGCGCCGTGCTCCTTCAGACAATCGGGACCGCGCTGGTTTTTCTCCACATCCGCGCCGAATGGTTCCAGACTGTCCAAGGCAGCCTGATTCTTCTTACCATCCTTCTTGATGTCTTCCGGCGGCGCCGGACTTCCGGAGCCTCGCCGATTGCGGCGGGCGGAGGAGGGGGAGAAGCCGCCTCGCCAAAATTCTTGAATCTGCGATGGCTGACGGTGCAGGAAGCAGTCCTGATCGGCATCCTGATTCTCGTGATAATCGCGTTGGCTTTTAAGTCGGATCGGTTTCTAACGCCGGCGAATTTGCTGAACCAAACGCGATTTCTGAGCGAGGTAGCGCTGCTGGCGGTGCCGATGACTTTCATCATTATCCTCGGCGGAATTGATCTTTCCGTCGGTTCAACGATGGCGCTTAGCGCAATACTTCTGGGATTTTCCTGGCAGAGTTTCGGTTTTCCGCTTTGGGCGGCTGTTTGCGTGGCTCTTTGTGGCGGTGCGCTGGCGGGTTTGCTGAACGGTCTGGTGATTGTGTACCTGGGCGTTCCACCGCTGATCGTCACACTTGCCACGCTTGCTATTTACCGAGGATTGTCCTTCGGAATCAGCGAATCGCGCTCGGTGCACGGTTTTCCCGAATCATTCGCGTTCTGGGGTAGCGGAGACATGTGGGGTTTGCCTGTGCAATTGTATATTCTGGTGGCGGTCCTCATTGTCAGTGCACTTGCCCTTGCTGGAACGCCGCTGGGTCGCTGCGTTTATGCGATCGGCAATAATGAGACAGCCGCGCGCTTTGCAGGCCTGCAAGTTGGCCGGATCAAGCTGTTAATGTACAGCTTCAGCGGATTCATGGCGGGAGTTGCGGGCTTCATTTTTACCTCCAGGGTAACAAGCACCCGAGCCGACGCCGCGACAGGTCTGGAATTGGATGTCATTGCGGCGGTAGTCTTCGGTGGCACAAGCATTTTTGGCGGGCGCGGCACCATTCTCGGGACCGCTCTTGGGGTTGTGACGATCCAACTACTCAAGAATGGCCTCCAACTGGCGGGATTGCGGGGAGAAGCGACCGTGATCCTGATCGGCGCCGTCCTCATTCTTTCCATTTTATTGAATCAGTTTTTGGAGAAGCACCTTCTGAGTGGACGTGCATTCGCCAAATCAAGCATAAATCCAAAACCCTAAATTGATAAAACCATCGAATCCCCCCTACATGAAATCAAAATCTCTGAATCGAACCAAAGCGGTCCTACTTCTGGTTGCGGCTTCGGTCGCGGCAGCATTTGGCGCTGACACCGCATATAACGGCGGCCAGTCCACTAACCCGAAGGATCTCAAGGGCAAGAAGGTCGTTCTTGCCGACGTACCGAAGCTCATCGGAATCGGCTACTTCAATGCCACTGCAAAAGGAATTGCCGAAGGATGCGCAGAATTGACCAAAAACGGTCTTCCTACCGAAGTAACCACAGACGCGCCGACGGTAGGCGATATCCAGAAGCAGATCGAGTTCATCGATAACGCTATTTCTCGCGGCGTAGATGGCATCTTTTTCGCGGCTAACGACCCGGTCGCGATTTCGCCGGTACTTCGAAAGGCCCTGAAAGCGGGAATCCACGTCATTGGCTATGATGCCGAATCAGATCCGGACGCTCGCGAATGGTTTCTGCAAATGTGCACGCCGGAGGGAGTGGCAAAAGCGGACATCGATTCGCTTGTGGCCGAAATCGGACCGGAAGCCGATTTTGCAATCGTCACCAGCTCGATGACTGCCGCCGGCCAAAACGCCTGGATTGCCGAGATTAAGAAATATATCGCCTCGGCGTACCCGAAGCTCAATCTGGTGACAATTCTTCCTGCCGAGGAAGATCAGCAGCTGGCTTTCAAGGTTACGGGCCAGATTCTGAAGGCTTATCCGAAGGTAAAAGGTATTATAGGACTCTCCAGCGTCGCCTTCCCCGGGGCTGCAGACGCAATTACCCAGGCCCACCTCATCGGTAAGATTGCTGTTGTGGGCCAGTCAACGCCGAATCAGATGAAGCCGTTCATCAAAAGCGGTGCTGTGAAGAGCGACGTTCTGTGGAATCCGGTCGATCTGGGTTATGCTGCCGCGTATGCGATGCGCGCAGTCATCGATGGCAAGCTGAAGCCGGGCGACACCGAACTCGATGCGGGCAGACTTGGCAAGCTGAAGGTCATTAACGGCAGCCAGATTCTTCTCGGTCCGCCAACGGTATTTACCAAGGACAACATCGACAAATACGATTTCTAGCGAGGCAACGGCTCAGATCTCCGGGATCCAAGGGTATTAAGGTCGCCTTTGGAAGCAGCAAGGTCGCCTTTGGAAGCAGCGCTGGTTGGGCGAGGCGGCCTTGCTGGAGGGCGCCCGCTCCGTCGGCGCCGTGAAACCGAAGGACCGCCGCCCTCCATTTCATTCGCGTTCCGGTTCGTACCGAAAAGCGATCGAAAGCCGGTTCCACGAATTGATGCTCATCACAGCGAGGTTGAGGTCAACGAGTTCCTGTTCGGAGAAAACGCGCACGGCTTCCGCGTAGACCTCGTCTGGCAGGTGATGGACAGCGATTAACGTGACCGCTTCTGCCCAAGCCAGCGCGGCGCGCTCTCGGTCCGAATATTCGGACGCCTCCTGCCAGGCGTTAAGCAGATGAATCTTTCGTTCAGTGACCCCAAGCTTAAGAGCGTCTTTGCGATGATAGATTATGCAATAAGCGCATCGATTGATCTGGGAGACGCGAAGCTTCACCAGTTCCCGAAGTTCAGCTTCGAGCGTCGATTTTCTTAGATAAACTTCGATGTCATAAAGACTCTTCAATGCCGGACCGAGCAGCTGATTCACCTTCGACTGCTCCATTCGCGAGGAAACGGCGGCTATTGTGGCCATAAAGAATTATAACCGAATATCTCCCTGATTCATGTGGAGTTACTATCGCCGCATCTGCGAGACGACTGTTCAGAGCTGGCAATTCTGAGATCTGCCGCTACCGAGAAAACCAAAGCGACGCTTTCGGGCTGAAGCGCCTTAGAAGGCGCCGGTCGCTCGGCGCCTTGCTGAACGATGCAGCGTCCGTAAATTGCGGCTGCGACGGAGCGCAGCCCTCCAGACTGACGTCACAGTTTTTTACCCGCAGCAAACATCCGCAGCGTGCTCCGAACGCCTGCTAGCGCCCAGCCATCGCGCCCTGCTCGCCTCTGCGCGATATCAGTTTTTGAAGAACGATAAACACCAAAAGCAGCGCCCCGATCACAATTTTGGTCCACCAACTATTAAGCGTCCCATTAAAAATAATAATCTGCTGGATTAATCCGAGGATGAGGACGCCCATGAGCGTGCCGGGAATGAAGCCAACTCCACCGGTGAGGAGAGTGCCTCCAATCACGACCGAGGCGATGGCGTCGAGTTCCAAGCCAACAAAAGAGGCAGGGTTACCTGACTGCATATAGAAGGTCGCGACAATGCCGCCCAGAGCAGAAAAGCATCCCGCGAGCGCGTAGGTCGCGATTTTCGTTCGGCCAACCGGTAATCCCATCAGACGAGCGGAGTTCTCGTTCGATCCGATCGCATACACGTTCCGCCCGAACCGCGTGAAACTTGCCAGGAGAGTCCCGATGATAACGGAGGCCAGGAAACACATGGCGGTGAACGGCAACACCGCCTTCGGGGCCACCAGGATCGAGAGTTGGGGCAGGACTTGGCCGTAAAACGGATGATCGATCCCAATAGACTCGGGGTTGATCACAAAACCCAGGCCGCGCAAGCAAAAGAGACCGGCAAGCGTAACCAGAAACGGAGGTAATTCAAAAAAGTAGATCAAGCAGCCCATCACTGCCCCGGAAACAGTCCCAACACAGACCCCGATTCCCATGGCCAGGAAAGGGTCGCATCCCGCCTGAAGAAGCTTGGCAATCAATATGCCAACAAAAGCCACCATCGAGCCGACCGAGAGGTCAATTCCTCCCGATAAAATCACGAACGACTCTCCAACCGCTGCTACACCAACGAATGCGCTATCGTTCAGGAGATTCACGAGTACGCGGGGAGTGCCGAAATTCGGATACAGCAGAGATCCGGAGCCAAAGACGGCCAGCAGGACGACAGCGGTTGCCAGAAACGGAATATACTTAGGATTCACGCGAGTCATGCGGCGTCACCGTAGATAGATTTTGGGAAGGCCTCGAGCCCAGCGGTTTCAGAATCCTTCCGGGCGGCCGAACAAATCGAGAGAGCCTTGCCCGGAACGATTCGCTTTGAAACAAGCAAACCGCGATAATAACGAGAGCCTTCGGCACAGGCGAGATATCGGAACTCACATTCCTGGCGTACAGGGTGGTGGTAAGCGTCTGAATAAATAGTCCGCCGACAACTGCGCCGATCAAATAGAAGCGGCCACCCTGCAATGAAGTGCCTCCAACCACAACTGCCAGGATTGCATCCAATTCGAGATACAGGCCAATGTTGTTTGCGTCCGCGCTTTTGATATTCGAACACGCAACCAACCCGGCCAGACCGGCACAAAGTCCGGAGAATGCGTACACCAGAAACTTGACTTGCCTGGCGTTAATCCCGGAGTAACGGCTGGCCTCGTCATTGTCGCCGACCGACTCGATAAAGAGCCCGAGGGCTGTGCGCCGGACTAGAAAAAAAGCGAGCAGCAGCATCAGGAGAACAAGCGTAAGAGTAAAGGGCAAGGCGAACAGGTGGCCATTGCCGAGATAGACCATCGTCGGATCAAGAAAGTTAATGATCTGCCCTTCGGTGATCAGTTGCGCGACACCGCGCCCGGCCACCATCAGCACCAGTGTTGCTACGATCGGCTGGATCTCGAATCCTGCGACCAGCATCCCGTTCCAGGCTCCAGCCAGAATCGAGACGACGAGCGCAACAGCGATGGCAACGCCGGCGGGCTGATGCTCAGTCACCAGCAGACGGGACGAAACCGCTGCGGCAATGGCCATTACAGCACCGACCGAGAGATCAACCCCGCCGGTGGCAATCACAAAAACCATACCGAGCGATAGAAGCATTACTTTTGCTCCCTGGTTTAGCACATCGATTCGAGAGCCGTACAAGTGGCCGTCGAGTAACTGGATATGAAAGAATCCAGGAGTAAAAAACTGGTTGAAAAGCAGAAGCAGCCCAAGCGCACCAACCGTCCAGAAAATTCTTTTGCCGCGCAGAAAGAACAGAATTGTGCCAAAGACGATCCAGAACAGCAGGTCAATAATCCAGTCGATCATGCAGCCGGACGCTCCAGATTGTGAGTTGCAATGGAGTGCATGATAGCCTCCTCGGAAATCTCTCCCTCGGTCAATTCATCCACCTTCCGGCGATCGCGCAAAACCACTACCCTCTGACTTTGCCGGACCACTTCTTCCAGTTCCGAGCTGATGAAGAGCACGCCAAGGCCTTCTTGCCGAAGGGATTGGATCAGTTTCTCAACCTCGGCCTTCGCTCCCACATCGATTCCCCGGGTAGGTTCATCAAGAACAAACAGCCTCGGTTTAGTCGCCAACCAGCGCGCGAGAAGGACCTTTTGCTGATTCCCACCGCTCAGGTTCCGGATTACCTGCTCCCGATTCGGAGTCTTGATGTCAAGCGCATGGATGAAGCGGTCGGTGAGTTTTTCCTGCTCGGCAACCGGCAAGCGTCGCCAGTTCCCCCGGCTTGCCTGTAGCGCTAAAACGATATTCTCCCGGACGGTGAGGTTTGGAATGATCCCGGCGACTTTGCGGTCCTCCGGGGTCAACGCGATCCCGCAGCGGATCGCCGCCCGGGGCGAATTGAACCTTACGGCCTGGTGGCCGATCCGGAGCGTGCCCTGATCCGGTCGGTCAACTCCAAAAAGGAGCCTGGCGGTTTCGGTTCTTCCGGAACCGAGGAGACCTGCCAGGCCGACTACTTCTCCCGGCCGGACATCCAGATCGAGAGGCTGGAGAGAGCCCTTTCTACCTAGCCCTCGCGCCTCCAGTAGGGGCGCGTCCGAACGAATCGATGCGGTGCTTGCTCGCTTTTGCCCTAACGCTTCCACTTGTTGAACGGCTTTGCCGATCATATGAGAAACCAGGTTGATCCGCGGGAGATCCCTGGTGGCAAAACAGCCTACTCGGCATCCGTTCCGTAACACGGTGATCGAATCCGAAATCTCGTAAACCTGATCGAGAAAATGAGTAATAAAGATGATTCCGAGCCCGCCATCGCGAAGTTTCCGAAGTTTTTTGAATAACTCTTCGACCTCCGTCCTATCCAGGCTGGAGGTAGGCTCATCCAGTATCAGCAGCTTAGCCGAGATATCGAGAGCGCGAGCAATCGCAACGAGTTGCTGAATGGCAATTGAATAGGAGGAAAGCTGGCGGCTGACATCAAGAGAGAGGTCGAGCCGTGCCAGCGCTGCTCGCGCTCGTCTGGCGATTGCACCCCAACGAATTACTCCAAACCAGGTCGGCTGGCGTCCGAGGCAGATGTTTTCGGCAACGGACAAATGTGGAATCAGATTAACTTCCTGATACACCGTGCTGATGCCAAGCGACTCCGCCTCGCGCGGCGACCTCGGGGCGATGACGTGCCCTTCCAATCTGGTGTCTCCTGCGTCGCGCGGAAACACGCCCGTCAAAACTTTGATCAGAGTGCTTTTCCCGGCACCGTTCTCCCCCATAAGAGCATGGATTTCGCCGCGCTGCAGTGCGAAGTCGACTGCATCCAATGCCTTGACGCCTGGGAAACCTTTAGTGAGCCCGATAATCTCTAGGAGCGGGGTAGCCACTGGGTGACCTTGGAAGAAAATTCGGGCGCTCTGTCTTCCGCATGAGCGCCCGCTTTTATTGTACCGTCTCGCATATGATGGTGACGTCGCCGCAGGTCAGTTGGCTGTTTTTCAAGGCGGTACACCAGAACAACGAACTGAAGAATGTTAGTATTGTCTCTTTGGTAGTTCTGCCGCCGCCTGCGATTGATCGTAGACGCCCTCCTGGCTCACGACGCGCTTCGGGATTTCCTCTTTGTTTGCTACTTTTTCGATCAAGTCAAACAACTGCGGTCCGAGGAGTGGATTACACTCAACCGTGACATTCAGCTTGCCATCCTTCATCGCTTCGAAAGCTCCCCGGACGCCATCGATCGACACGATTTTAATATCCTGACCCGGCTTAATACCGGCTTCTTCCATGGCCTGAATGGCTCCCAGGGCCATGTCATCATTGTGGGCAAACAGCACGTTAATCTCTTTGGCGTTCGGTGACTTCAGGAACGCCTCCATGACCTCTTTGCCTTTCGCCCGGGTGAAGTCGCCGCTCTGAGACATGATTATTTTCATGTCGGGATACTTAGCCAGAACTTCCTCGAAGCCTTTCTTTCGATCAATCGCCGGCGCAGATCCGACGGTACCGACCAACTCGGCGATGTTGGCTTTGCCACCGGTCAGCTTCGCCACCGCGTTGGCTGCGCGCCGGCCCTCTTCCACAAAATCTGAGCCCAGGAAAGTAACGTAAAGGCTCGGGTCGGAGACTTTGACGGCGCGATCAGAAAGGACGACTGGAATTCCGGCCTTTTTCGCTTCTTGCAAGACCGGCTCAAATCCAGTTTCGACAACAGGCGAAAATGCGATCACATCTACTCCTTGAGCAATAAAGGATCGGATCGCCTTGATCTGATTTTCCTCCTTTTGCTGGGCATCGGAAAAACGGAGATCGATTCCACGTTTTTGCGCTTCGGATTTGATTGACTCGGTGTTGGCTGTGCGCCAACCGCTTTCGGCGCCGACCTGGGCAAAACCGACAACTAACTTTTTCTTAGCTGCGTCAGCGGCTGAAGCCAGGGGTTGAGTGAGTGCGGACAGCGCTGGAAAAGCCAGCAAGGCAAGGCTGATTCTATAAATAGAGGTCATTTTCATATTCTGGGGGCTGCATTTGTTAGTACTCGCTGGACAGATCTGACTTGGTTAGCAGTCCGATGCGCCCGGGGGAGCCGTGAACGGTCACAAATCGAACTCAATTTTCACATTTGCAGAAAATGAGCGTGACTCCGTGACCGTTCACGTCCATTAATTCTTCAATCTCTGGTTTGCAAGAAAAAAGTGCGCTTAATCTGGCCTGACTCCCTTTTCCTAACCAACCCCTATCCATCTTTCCCATGCGGCATCCCCCCAAAAAAAAGAACCTTACCATCCATGACGTCGCAGCTCTGACAGGGGTTTCTTACCAAACCGTTTCCCGAGTCATCAACGGAATGCCGGAAGTATCAGCCTCAACTCGCGCACGGGTACAACAGATCCTCACCGAAGTCGGGTTCCGACCGAACATGACCGCCCGGCAGCTCGCCAGCAAGCGTTCCACCACCGTCGGGCTAGTCACCTTTGCCACTAGCTTTTACGGTCCTTCCCAGATTATGGTGAATAGCGAGCAGGCTTCCAAAGAACTCGGTTTGAGCTTCATGTTCAGCGGCATTGTCGAACAGAGCACTCAATATATCCGGCGAGCCGTAAACGAACTTTGCGCTCACCAGGTGTGCGGCATCCTCATTCATTTGCCCTGGGAAGTGGACTTGCGCGAGCTCCACGACGTCTGTCGAAATGTGCCGCTGGTAGCCGTCGATTCTGACTTCGGGTTCGAGTGTCCTTCTGTCTTCATCAACCAGGAGTCCGGCTCGCGCGAGGCGACTCGTCATTTGCTTCAGCTCGGTCACAGGAAAATCGCCCATCTCTGCGGGCCGGTTCCCTGGCGGGCAGCCAAACTTCGTTATGTTGGTTGGAAAAAAGAAATGAAGGCAGCGCGTCTCCCCCTTGGGCCGGTTGTTGACGGTGATTGGACCGCTGAATCCGGCTTCGAAGCAGCCCAGAAGCTTATCTCCAATCATTGGGGAAAATTCACCGCGGTAGTCGTCGCCAACGATCAAATGGCGTTAGGAGCAATCCGAGCTTTTGAGGAAAACTCCATCCGGATCCCGCAGAAGATTTCGCTGGTAGGTTTCGACGACATTCCTGAAGCCGGTTTTTTCCGCCCGCCTTTGTCGACGATTAAACAGGATTTCGCCGCCCTTGGCCGGTTAAGCGTCCAATGTTTGATGGAACAGGTAGAGCCCAGCCGGACAACTTCGCCCACTCCCACGATTCAACCATTCCTAATCGAGCGAGAAAGCGCTGCGAAACCTCCCAACCAGCCCGGAAGGTAGGCTAACGAGCTCAGGATCGCGTCAGGGCTGATCTTCGACTTTTCGATCTGATCCGCCCGGAACTTACCGGTTTGAACCAGGACGCCGGAACACCCGGCCGCCTTCGCCCCTCCCACGTCAGCCTCCAAGTCGTCACCGATCACAACCGTTGCTTCGGACCGCACCCTCATGCTTTCGCAAGCCAACAGAAAGAAATCGCGAGCCGGTTTGCCAATTAACACCGCTTCCCTTTGAGTCGCGTACTCCAGAGCCGCCACGATAGACCCTACATCCAGACAAAGACCATCCGTCCCGCGGAAATACCGGTTACGGGCCAGCGTAATAAAGGCAGCACCCTCGAGAAGAAAACGAAACGCGCGATTGAGTGTATCATAAGAAAGATCGCCGCCGATATCGCCCACGAGCACCGCTTGGGGTGAACTCTCCACGAACTCTATCGCCGTCAAATCCTCCAGCAACGAAGGTTTTAGCAAGGGAAAACAGCGAGTAATTCCTTGGCTCCGGAGATAGTCTCGCCCGATGATCGGAGCCGTAATGACTTGCTCGGGTTGCAACTCGAGTCCGAGCTCGTTCATTTTGGCCAGAATCGCCGAACGCGGCTTGCTCGTAGTATTCGTCACAATCCGGTACGGGATTTCCTTCTGGACCAAAGTCCTGAGCGCTTCCGCCGCGCCCGGGATAAGTTCGCCGCCTTCGAGGACAGTGCCATCCAGATCAATCAAAAAACCACCAACTCGCTCGGGTAGCGCCATACGTTTCTGGCAGGAGCAAAAATTGCGCCTGAAGACCGCAATGTCAGCAGATTTACTCTATTGCGCGCGATAGACATTGGCAGCCACAAAATCGCGGATCGCCATCAGGATGCGATGTTCGACTTCATGCTGGGTCCCCCCACTCGCCATGAGTTGACTCTTGGCAACAAGCAACGAGTGGTCTCCACCTTCGACAATGTAGAGCTCATTTGCCGCTTTCATTTCCCGTCGAACGCATTCCAGCATCTCCAAGGGGCAGAGCCGGTCGCGCGTTCCCTGCACGAACAGAACGGGCGTTGCCAATTCGCGAAGCACGTCTGCCCGCAGCTTTGCCCGGTCGCCACCACCGCAGAGCGGATAACCAAGGCAGATGACAGCGGGCACAACTTCTTTCAGCGCAAGGTGGCACCCCACCCGCGCCCCAAGACTTTTTCCGATCAGAACCGCCGGCCCGCTGTGCTCCTGACGGGCTTGAACCAGCGCTTCGCGATGGGCGTCTATGAGCTTCGGGAGCGGATCGGGACGTTTCCGTCGTTCTTTCATATAAGGATAGTCGAAAAGGGAAACCGCGCCGATCGCGCTCAACTTCTTCGCCCAATGTTGCATCCATGGATGCCCTGAGGGTGCGCCGGCGCCATGAGCAAATACAAAAATCGGCCGTTCCATACTGACTCGTCCCTAGCCAGGCCGCGCCTCAGATCGGCGAGATGCAAGGATATCAAGGTCGCGTTGGGAGCAGCGCCGATTGGGCGAAGCGGCCTCGCTCTTGCGGGACCGAAATTTTGTTAAAGGTCCGGGCCGTTGCCGGTGCGTGATCAGCATACTGTGTTTGGGTTTTTGATTCGTGCGTGCATTTACAAGCGGTGTGGGAATCCGAAACCTTTAGGTTCCCGCGGTCCCGCTTATAGAATCCTGGAAAAGCATAACCAGCTAATGATTAATGTGCGGATACAGAAAAAAACTTGACTCGTCTGCAACCAGTTTTGCTTTTCAAGGATTCTAGCCGCTATCCTTTTGCCCAAGTTTGGCCCCCAACTCATCTAACATCTGATTTGCCAGCTGCGGCCCCTTGCCGCTTTCTTCATGCTTGAAATACACAAACGCGTGACTCCAACGCTCCTTCTGCGCCTCAATGAATTCCATCCAACGAACAATGTCGGCCTTCTCGTAATCTTCCCGTCTCAGCCGGAGGTAGCCAAAGTCGGCAGTCACGATGCTGGGAACCACAAAATCGCTGCTCTCCGCAATGCAAAGGGCGGCGTTGTTCCGCTGGAGATGAGCGAAAATCTCGTCGTCGAGCCAGGATGAATGGCGAAATTCGAAGGCGGCTCGGATTCCGGCGGGCAAGCCTTCGAGGAAGTCGCTCAAAAGCGCCGAATCCTTTTTGAAGTTCGGCGGGAGCTGGAACAGGACTGGCCCAAGTTTTGAGCCCAGCCGGGAAACAACGCGCTGGAAGACATCGAGAAGTTCCGCACAGTCGCGGAGCCTGGCAACATGGGTAACTTTCTGGGGCGCCTTGAGCCCGAATCGAAAGTGTTCCGGCGTTGCATTATCCCAGCCTTCGATCGTTTTGCCGTTCGGAATTCGATAGAAGGTATAATTGATCTCGCTTGTCGAAAATCGCTCCGCGTAGAAAGGAAGCATCTTCGCGGTAGGAAACTTCTCCGGATAAAAGGTTCCGCGCCATTCGGGATATTGGAACCCGGAAGTGCCAATCCAAAAGGTCATTTGGGACGATACAATAGACAACAAACAGAATCCAGGGGCGCCTGGAGCGCGTATGGGAGCGCATCTCCAAGCCTTTTCCTCTATTTCAGGCCGTTCAGAAAATTGAGGTAGGTGTAGCCTTTCAGTGCGCGCTCGTACTCATTTAGAAGACGCATTGCTTCGGTGGGCTTCAGACGATCCGATTTGATCGCGGCGTCAACCTGCGCTTTGACTAACCGAATCAGTTCATGCTGATCCCACTGGGTCATCGACAGCACGCTCCCAACCGTGCTTCCCTCGATCGTTTCTTCGATATACCACCCCGACTCCTCGTCTTCGTCCAGGAAGACGTGAACCTCGTTCGCGCGGCCAAAGAGATTATGAAGGTCACCCATGATGTCCTGGTAGGCACCCATTAGAAAAAATCCCAGGTAGTAAGTTTCGCCCGGCCGGATCCGGTGTAATGGCAATGTTTCTCTGACATCCTGCAAATCGATGAACTTGCTCACCTTTCCATCCGAATCGCAGGTAATATCCGCGAGAGTCCCATTGCGGTCCGGCGGCTGATCCAGATGATGAATCGGCATGATCGGAAAGAGTTGTCCCAGGGCCCAATGATCCAGAAGCGACTGAAAAACCGAGAAGTTGCAGAGATACTGATCACCGAGAGCGGTCTCCAATTCCTTGACTTCATCCGGAACATACCGCATACCCCGGCATAGCTCGACGACGGATTGGGCGATTTGCCAGTAGATGATTTCAATTTTTGCCTTGCTTTCCAAATCGAGCAGTCCCAGTTCAAACATCGACTGACACTGTTCCTTGATCTGCTGGGCATCGTGAAGCACCTCCATGCGATTTTGCTTGGTAAGAGCTTTTTGAGTCTCAACCATTTCGTGAAACAATTTCGGGTCAGCCTCCTTAACCTCCAGCGAAAGGTCCGCAGCACCTTTCTCAATTGAGCTGAACGCCTCGACCACGAGTACGGAATGGTGCGCGACAATCGCTCTCCCGCTCTCACTGACAATCGTTGGATGCGGAACTTTCTCCGACTCGCAAACGTCGATGATATTGTAGACAACATCGCGCGCATACTCCTGGAGGGTATAGTTCATCGAGCTGTCATACGCGGTTCGCGACCCGTCATAATCCACACCCAATCCACCCCCGACGTCGATGAAATGCATCGGATGGCCCATCTTCAAGAGTTTCGCGTAAAATCGCGCCGCTTCCCTCACCGCCCTCTTGATGACTCCGATATCGGGGACTTGCGAGCCGACATGAAAGTGGACCAACACCAGTGCGTCCGCCATGCCTTCGCTTTTCAGATAGTTACTGGCAGCAATGAGTTCAGCCGTTGACAGACCGAACTTTGCGTTTTCCCCGCCGCTGGTTGCCCATTTGCCGGACCCCTTGGCCTGGAGACGAACGCGGAGCCCCATCATGGGCATCACATTCATTTCCTTGGAGACCTGAATAATCTGCCGTACCTCCTCCATTTTCTCGACCACCATGATTACCTGCTTGCCGAGTTTGCGGCCGAGCAAAGCATTCTGGATAAATGTGGAATCCTTGTATCCATTGCAGATGATTAAGCTTTCGGGATCCCGGTGAACTGCCAGCGCCGCGATCAACTCCGGCTTGCTGCCGGCCTCCAGCCCAAAACTGAACGGGCGACCCGCATCGATAATCTCCTCAACAACTTCGCGGAGTTGG
Organism: Chthoniobacterales bacterium; assembly: GCA_035938215.1. Lineage (GTDB taxonomy): Bacteria > Verrucomicrobiota > Verrucomicrobiia > Chthoniobacterales > JAFAMB01 > DASZHC01. The sequence goes on along the minus strand of DASZHC010000239.1, from coordinate 5,047 downwards.
TTCACCTTAATCGGAAACACCCCTTTGTAGGTGTTCTGGTAATTCGCTTCCGCGATCGCAGATTGAAAAGCACGATTGATCGTCTCAACACGATGCCTGAGCAAGTCCTGGAACCGGACGACGAGCGGAAACGCCATTCCCTGCTTGCGCGCTTCCGTAACGACCTCCATCAGATCGATCGCATTTCCATAGGCCTGAGTCGGCATGACCTGAACATTTCCAGCCCCATTGATCGTAAAGTAGCCGGTGCCCCAGCGATCAATATTGTAGAGAGCTATGGCAGAAGGGATGTCCCACATTTCAGACATGGCGACGCCAAACTAAGTGACACTTTTCGAAATTCAATACAGAGCTTTCGAAATTGCTGCAGGAACTACTCTTCCTCGTCTGATTCCTCGGACTGGGAACTTTCCTCTTCCATTTTGCGAAGCACATCAGTCATGTCTTCGACTTCTTCCCAAACCTCGCGGCTCACATAGATCGGAGCGGATTGCTGTGTCGCCATCGCGATGCAGTCGCTTGGGCGGGCATCGATTTCGATGATCTTCTTCTGTTGAAGCTCGTTCTCAGCGCTGAGGATAAGCCTCGCAAAATAGGTTCCCCGCTTTAAGTCGTTGACAATCACCCTCTCGACCTTGGCACCCAAAGCTCGCAGGATATGAGCAAGAAGATCGTGCGTTAGCGGCCGCTCCTTTTGGGTTCCCCGCATGAACATCGTGATAGCAGCCCCCACACTTTGATCGACGTAAATGACAAATACCTTTTCCTCGTTGCCGAGAAAGACGGCGCATCCGCCGCTGGTTGGAATCACAGCGCGAACTTGCACTTCGACAACGGGCTTGCTCATGATGCAAGCCTAGCCCGTCGTCTATACGCTTCAAGATCCGAATTAGCCGGAAGAGCTCGAAACACCGGCGCCAGAATCCTTGAAAAGGAAAACTGGTTGCAGATTTCAACGATATCCGTACGCTTCGTGTCTTTTCCTGAGATGGACACTCTTTTTACTCTCCATGGCATCGATGCAAACAAGCTTCTGGATTTGACGATAAAATGGCTGTTTGGACCTGGGCTACGTATTCTTTCGATTCTAATTCTCGCATGGGTGGCGATCCGCGTCGGGCGGGTATTCATTGATCGTTCCTTAAATCTCACTCTTCATGACAGTGGCAAGAACGCTGTAGCCGACATTCAAATCATCAAACGAAGAAACACTCTGAGCGCCCTCTTTTTGACCGTTCTGAGGGTCGCCGTCGTCATACTGGCTGCTTTGATGGTATTCCGAGAACTAGCCTTCGAGATCGGCCCGATTCTCGCGAGCGCTGGCGTCGTCGGCTTGGCACTCGGTTTTGGCGCGCAGAGTCTGGTAAAAGACATCATAACCGGGGCCTTCATAGTCTTGGAGGGCCAATTCAGCGTCGGCGATGTTGTTAAGATCGGCGATCGTTCTGGAGTAGTAGAGAGTCTCGGTCTCCGGACAACAATTCTGCGAGATCTGGAGGGAACCGCTCATATCTTCCCGAACGGCAAAATTGAGATTGTCAGCGTAATGACTAGGGAGTGGTCTCAGCTTGTTCTGGATGTTGACGTGGCGTATGACACCGACCTCGATCAGGCCGCGGAAGCAATTCAAAGGGTACTCAATGAGTACGCTCAAGAGTTTCCTTCAAACGTCCTCGGCAAGCCGCAGGTACTTGGCGTGGAATCGTTCGGAGACAACAGTGTGAAAATCCGATCGACGCTGAAGACCGCTCCAAGCAAGCAGTGGGACGCGGGCAGGATCATTCGCAGGCGGATTAAAGGCGAGTTCGATCGCCTTGAAATCGCGATCCCGTTCCAGCAAAGCGTTGCTTGGAGAATTCCCGAACAGCAAAAGACTCTGAATTCAGATCAGGCGAGCTGAGCACTTTACGGAAATGCGGCCTGCTGCCTACTCCCTGCCGTCCGCATCCGTACAGCCTTCGAGAGTATCGATGATTCGTTCCTGGATCGCGGCATAAAAGTTGATCTGCAAAAGCACGAGGTCGCGACGTGAGAACGACCGCGGCACCTCATGAAGAGACAGTTCTTCGTCGCTGAATTCGAATTTAGTGGCCAGGATGAGCCGAGCCTGATTTAAGGCATTCAGCCACGCTTCCCCGTGGGCGCAGAGGATAACCAATCGCGATGGAAATCCAGCACGATCCACCATCGTCCCAAGATCCTTTTCAACCGTCGCACGGGCAGAAACGAAAATGTGCCGAAGTTCCGGCCGCACATATTCCTCCCAATCGGTCAGGAATTGGACTTCACCGGAATCAGCGGGATTGCTGAACAGGCGCGACTCTGCCCGGCTGTCGCCACGCACGTCGCAAAGAACCGGAATTTGTCGAAGCAAATCAGCTTCGATCGGCTCGATGTCTGCAAACTCGATCGAATCTTCATTCAAACGGTGAATCAGCATCAGTCGGATTTTTCCAGCGTGGCTAACAACAGATACCCATGCAGCTGTTGGACGTATAATTCTGCACGTTCCCGAACCCCGGTCCAAACGATCGAGCGTCCGTTATGGTGCACTTCCAACATGTGCTTCTGAGCCTTTTCCTTCGAATACCCAAATACTTTCTGAAACACCATTGTAACGTAACTCATCAAATTCACCGGATCGTTGTGCACAACGACGTTCCAGGGAGTTCCAATCTCAACCTTGGTCTCGTGTTGAACAACTGTTTCAGCCATGGGAACGCAAACCCTCATTCAAACCGCCGGAGGACATTCGCAGGAACTCATTGACCGAGTCGACGGCTGCCTCAAGGTACTTTGCCGGTTTGACATCGCCGGGTGCTCCGATAACAAGCTCCTGCAGTACGTAACTTAAAATCGCTGTTCTCACCGGGATGGAAAAAATACCACATCTGGCGGCGTAGAGCGTGGCGAAATGTCCATGGGCGAGTCCGCTGCCAATAGCCTCCTGGAGCTTGGCCATCAGCCGTTCAGCCCGAAGACTGGTCTGCTGAAGAAACCGTATACCCGCATCCAGGCTCCGATCTCTTGGCCATGGCTCGAGATTCCGATCGAGCTCGAGATCAAGCAGAATGATTTCTTTGCTAGATTGCCTGGCTGAAAGATCAATCACCCGTCCAAGGTGGGGAAGAAGTAACGGCTCGAAGAGTCCATCCAACCAGTGTTGCCAGCTCGTTTCGACAGGGCCCGTCACCTGCCACGAAATCGCCCGGATTGCACCCAGATTCGGATTGCATCGTCGGACAACTTCGATGAGCTCACTTACAGCAAGACTTGCCGGTGACATTCCCATTTGGCCGATCGTATCACGAGTTCGATCAAGTGTCATGAGGGAGGCGATCTCGTTTCAGAAGGCTCACTTTTAGTGTCCTGTCCCCGAAATAGCTATTTCGGGGACAGGACACTAACCCAATAGCCAAACTAGTTCACCCTTTTCAGGGCGAACCCCCTCAGCCGGATAACCGTGCCTCCCTTCCAAGACCTTTTGAACAATAGCTTCCTTTTTCGGACCGCTAACGAGAAAAGTCACACGGCGCGCCACGTTGATCTGCGGATAGGTGAATGTGATTCGATGCGAGTTGAATTTCGGCACGAAATTGCTGACAACATCCTTCTTCGTTTCGTCCAGAGCGGCGGTGCCCGGAAACAGAGAAGCGCTATGGCCATCGTCCCCCAATCCCAGAAGAATCAAGTCATGAGTATAACGCTCCTCGCCAAAGCGATCAGCAAGACCCTGCAAAGTGCTGTTGTACTGGACTGCCGCTTCCTCAGGATCAATCTCTCCCTGGATCCGGAAAACTTCTCCGGGACCGACGAGCATTAAAAACGCTTCGGATGCCATGCGATAGTTGCTTTGCGGGTCATCCGGGGGAACGCAGCGCTCATCTCCGAAGGTGACAATCCATTTCGGCCAGCGACACTCGCGCAAAGCGAGCGCCTGGTAAACTGCGCGCGGGGTGTTGCCCCCGCTGAGAGCAAGTCGGAAAAAACCATGCTCTTCAATTGCTTCCTCTGCAGCATGCACGATAAACGACGCCGCCTCTTCCGCAAAGAATCGTGTTCGAATTATTTCAGGCTTCATAGGCATTTCACCGGTATCAGAAAATCGATCGCGCCTGCGCCGGATTCTATCTTAGGGAGGCTTACGCTCATGAGAGTTGCCTTGCGAAAATGAATATTCTCAGCATGAGTCCCGATTAACGACCCAGCCAGTCTGCTGAAGTCCGGCTCGTGACCGACGAGAAGTACGCTCGCCTTTTCCAGATATTTCTCAAGGCCTGAAAGGGCACTTTTCGCCGTCATGCCAGGCCGCAAAAATCCTTCAAGCTGAACGATATTTGGCACATCCAGTTCTCGGGCAAAGATTCGCGCTGTTTCCTCGGCGCGGCGCAGCGGGCTCGAAAGAATAATATCCGGGATGACGGAATGACTTCGGCAAAATCTGCCGACTTTTCTGACCTGTTTTTCGCCCTTCGCAGTCAAAGCACGTTGCTCATCATTCGCTGGGTCCTCCTCGGCTTCGGCGTGGCGTAACAGATAAAGTTGCATTGTCTCACATTCTCCTTTTGGAAGAGCCTAACCCGAAAACTACATCACCCGAAGCAACTTTCGTCCGCAGGAGATCACCAATCAGCCACACAAGCTGATTCCCGCCGGCTTAGCCCGGCACGTTGTGGAAGGAACTAGGGGCGAAGTTTCCTTCGTCCCTACCCCTCACTAAAATGAACGAATTCCTGGTCGGGCGAGTCGCCGAGGCCCGTGCGTCGCAAAGTAACGCCCGTCCAGCAATCCGCAGGGGTGCAAGCTAGACGGTGGGACCTAACTTCGGATTCACCAGCCGTTTCCGTCCCTGTCAAGACGGTCCGAAGGCCTTTAGAAAGACAGCTTCAATCGCTAGCGACTCCTGGATATTTTGCGAAAACAAATCCCCCAGGGATTGAAGGGCATCCAGGCGTCGAGTCAAGTCAGTCGCCGACACACGGCCCGCAAACGCCGCTGCTGCCACACGATATTCGGGAAGATCGAGATGATCACTTCCGAATTTGAT
>DASZHC010000238.1:0-5996 GCA_035938215.1 Chthoniobacterales bacterium | reverse complement strand
GACACGAAGAGTCATGGAAGAGTTGTTGGCAGGAAGGAAATGGCACGCGATGCGAGAGCCGCTGTCTCGGATTCGCGGTTCTGCGATTAGATCAGATCTGCGAAAAAAGAACAACGGGCGAGGATGCCCGTTTTACATTGTTCATTCTTAGACCACCGCGTTCCTCAGCGTCCTCGGCGTGATGCCCCTTTCCTTTTACGACGCCGCATGGCGACTCTGCGCTTGAGCCGCGATGCGAGCGGGTGCGTTAGCTAAGCAAGCTAAGCTAGGGATGCGTGACGCCGGAGAGGGCGCCGTTTGTCTGTTTTTCCCGGGAAGCAAGGAAACTTCTGAACAACGATGTGGTCAGGACGATTGCCCCACCGAAGATCGACCAGCGCGAAGCGTGCTCACCCTTGACGAGAATGACCCAGATAGGATTCAGAATTGGTTCTATGATGCTGATGATCGCTGCGTCGAGAGCACGGATATGTTTGATCGCCTGCGAGTAAAGCAAGTATGGGATGGCGAGCTGGAGGATGCCAAGCAGAAGGATCCAGATGCCGTTGCGCTCGAGGTTCGCGAAAGGAAACATCCATGGTGAGGCGAAGAGTAGCGTCAGGACATTGCCCAGAAACAAGATGGCCTCTGGCGATTCATTTCGATGCAGGCGCATGAAGACCGTCAGCCAGGCAAAGGAAACTCCGCTGGCCAGTGCGGCAATTACGCCGGATAACCCTTCAAAACTCAGTTGGTCGACGAAGAACAACGCAACGCCGCAGAGCGCGACGAGAATAAGCAGCCAGTCGAGGGGTTTCGTCCGTTCTCGGAGAACCCAGGGACTGATAATCGCGATGTAGATAGGCGCTGTATATTGAAGAAATATAGCGTTTGCTGCGCTCGTGAGTTTGGTAGCAATGACGAAGAGAACGACCGTACCGGCATAGGCAAGTGCGCCCGGAAGGATTCTCCAGGATATCCTCCTGCACACGCCGGGCATCACCATACCGATCACGACAATGGCTATCAGGCTTCTTGAACCGGCGATCGCCAATGGTGTCCAATCGATCGATTTGATCAGAATGCCTCCCAGCGACCAGAGAGTCGCGGCGGCAAGAAGCAGCAAAACGTGTTTATTCAAAAGAGCCCTAAACAGCTGTCCGCTGACCGCGAAGGATGCCGGGAAAAGTAGATTAATGAAAGGATTCTCGAGGTTTACAGCGCGCGGAAGGCAAGAGTCGCGTTGTGACCGCCAAATCCGAACGAATTATTGAGGGCCAAACGCACCTCCTTCTCGCGCGCTACATTCGGAACGTAGTCCAGATCACATTCCGGATCGGGGTTATCAAGGTTAATTGTCGGAGGGACTACCCCGTGTTTGATGGAGAGCGCACAAACGGCGCTTTCGACTCCACCAGCACCGCCGAGCAGATGACCCGTCATCGATTTCGTGGAGCTGACCAGAAGCCCGCTCTTGGCGCGATCGCCGGCAAGAAGCTTGATAGCATTCGATTCGCAAATGTCCCCCACTTGAGTCGACGTCGCATGTGCGTTGATGTAGTCGATGTCCGTCACCCGTGCTTCAGCGTGATCGAGAGCGGACTGCATTGCCCGGGCTACGGCGGTGCCATCCGGGCGGGGAGAGGTCATATGATAAGCGTCGCATGTCAGGCCGTAGCCGGCGAGTTCGCAATAGACTTCGGCGCCGCGAGCCTTTGCGTGTCCGTATTCCTCCAGAACGAGAATCCCGGCGCCTTCTCCCATGACAAATCCGTCTCTGTCGCGGTCAAATGGCCGGGAGGCTCTTTCCGGCTCCTTATTTCGAGTGCTCATGGCTCGCATAGAACAAAAGCCGGCGATACCCAGGGGACAAACGACTGCTTCGGTTCCTCCCGCAAGGAAGACCTCTCCTTCACCGTCGCGGATCATGCGCCATGCTTCTCCGATTGAGTTTGCGGCGGTCGCGCAGGCCGTGACGATTGAGAAGTTGGGTCCCTCGAGGTCGTATTCCATCGATATCAATCCACTCGCCATATTGACGATCATCATTGGAACCATGAATGGCGAAACCCGCGAGGCTCCCTTGTTCATCAGCATGGTGTGTTGATCCTCAAGGCTCTTCAGCCCGCCAATGCCGCTTCCCACGAGAACGCCAAAGCGTGAGCGATCGACCTTTTCAAGATCAATTCCACTATCTTGAAGCGCCAGTTTGGCAGCGGCCATGCCGAGCTGCGCAAAGCGGTCCGTTCGACGTACGTCCTTTGGATTTTTGAAATACAAAGAGGGATTGAAATCGGGGACCTCACCGGCAATACGGCAGTCAAAGGTTGAGGGATCAAACTGGGTAATCGTTCTGATCCCGCTCTTGCCGTTAACCAGATTTGCCCAGAACGTCTTCAGGTCGCTTCCGATCGGGGAAACCACTCCAACACCACTCACAACGACTTTTCGATTGCTCATCGTAATCCGATAGGCCGTTAGTCTGCCTTACGAACTTAAGCAACAGAAATCTCTGACTGCAAGGAATGGATCAAGAGTTTCTGGACCCCATGCCGACCATTTGCACCTGTTGAAACAGCTTTCCCTCGGTCCGAATCGAGGGGGCAATAATGATTTCAGTCTCCTGAAATTCCCGCACGTTTGCAGCCCCAACATTCCCCATGCACGTTGTTATGGCCCCTACAAGGTTTTGACTCCCATCATCTACATCGGCCGGCCCAAAAAGAATTTGTCGAAGGGGGCCTGTCGTTCCAACTCGAATCCTGGTTCCACGAGGCAGATTCGCGTGTGGTGTGGCCATCCCCCAGTGGTATCCTTTGCCTGGCGCCTCCACGGCCTTCGCAAACGCGCTCCCAATCATCACTGCGTCTGCTCCACAAGCGAGGGCCTTGCAAACGTCGCCTCCTTTGCTCATTCCTCCGTCCGTGATAATCGGGACGTAGTGACCGGTCTTTTTGTAGAAATAGTCTCGAGCGGCGGCACAATCGACCGTGGCGGTGACCTGAGGAACGCCCAGGCCAAGGACGCCGCGGGATGTGCAGGCTGCCCCCGGACCTACGCCGACCAGAACACCGGCAACCCCGCATTCGAGAATTTCGAGCGTCACATCATAGCCGACTGTATTGCCGACAATGATCGGGCAATTCATCTGTGCGCAAAAGTCCTTTAAATCTAGCGACTTATATTCAGTCGAGACGTGTCGAACCGTTGAGACAGTGCTCTGGACCACAAAGACATCCACACCGGCCTCCTGAGCGATCCGACCGTATCTTTCGGCCTTTTGAGGGATGGAGCTTACAGCTGCTATTACGCCGGCATCCTTGATCTCTTTGACTCGCGCCGCGATCAGGTCTTCCTGGACAGGTTCCTGGTAAATTTTCTGGAGCAGTGCCGTCACATTTTCCTTATCTGCCTCCAGAACCTTCAATAGAACCTCGGCGGGATTCTTGTACCGGGTTTGCACCCCCTCCAGATTCAATACCGCCAGCCCTCCGAGTTTACCCATTTCAATCGCGAAATCGACGTCGACAACCCCGTCCATCGCGCTCGCGAGGATCGGAATCACCAGCTTGAAGGGCTCGGCATCTTTCCGCGGCACTCTGAACGTGATATCGACTTCGTTCGGGTTGATGGTTACGTTACCGGGCACCAACGCAATTTCGTCGAAACCATAGGTGGTACGAGCTTTTCGATTTCGGCCAATAAACATCGCCATAGAATTAAAGTCCTCCAATTCTAAATCTCTCGTTTAAGCTGCCGCAACGCGGACATCGTGCGAGCAACGTGTCGCTCCTGTCTTCAAAAATAGAGGCACAAATGGTGCATTGAATCCGATAGCGCAAGGTTTCCCTTTCGCGCCGCCGGCGCAGCCATTCGTAAACGATCCAGAGCGAAAAGATGGCGCCAAGGAAAACAAAAAGATAGATAAAGACCAAGACCGGCAATTCGACGCGGATCACAGAGGGTGCCCTCCCCAGTGGAGTGTGACGACGCCCCAATCAAGATGGGATCCCTGCTTGAAGCGGAGTTTCCTGATGAAGGACTCAGCGGCTTCATCGAGGGAATTGCTGCCACTGGACGATCGTAAAAACAGAAACTCGACTTCTCCCGCCGAGTTGACCCCGACGAAGAAAGAAGCCGGTTCTGGAAGGGTCGAAGCAACTGGCAAGGGTTGAGAAGAAATGACCGGTCGCTCCCGCAGGGTCGACGCGATATCAAGTCGCGAGGGAAACATTTTCGGCGACGCAGTTGTCACAGGCCGGAGCCTCATCGGGATCAGCGTTTCTGCAGAGAAAATCGATGGAATTCCCTTTGCTGGAGCTTCAGAAGTATCGGACGGCTTCAATTCAAGTGCCATACTCGAAAAGGAGGGCTTGTAGCGAGAAGCCAACTTGGATACCAAACCCGCGTCGAACCGCGGAGCGCTTACCGTTGCCGGGTCATTCACCTCGATCCATTCGAGCATGCTCTTGTCACGCGAACTGGTTGGATCCAGCACCGTAACCTGAGCAGACGGCGGAAGAAGGCTCGTCGTTGGCGGGTAAACCACATGGAACAGGTAGAAACAAAGAACATGACCAAGCAATGAAACTGCAACTAGAACGGGGAGTCGATAGTCCCATCGCGCTTTTCGCCAATCGAAGATGAAGCGCGCTTCCGGAGGGTTCATTGCTTGTTCGGCGAGGTCGCTAGCACCACCGAATACCCATTCTCCAGACACAGGTTCATGACCTCAACAACCGATCCTTCAGGAGCCAGGCGATCGGCTTGGATGACGATCGATCGTTCCGTACCGCGGTCCTGTTCCAGACGACGAGCCAATTCGCTGAGCTGGATCTGTTGGTCCCGATAATAAATCATCGGGTAGGGACCAGCAGTAATGCTGACAAGCAAAGGATTTTTTTGCGGCCCGAGTGTGAACTTGGAGAAGGGCGGATTGACACTGATCCCCGGGTGCAGAAGGAAGGTGGAACTGACCAGAAAGAGCAGTAAAAGCAGAAAGACAAGATCCACCAGCGGGATGATAAAGATCAGGAACGGGTTCAGATGAACCGATCTCGTGAGTTTCATCGATGTTCGCCTGCCGCTTTGGAGCTCGGGTCGAATTCAATAATGGATGAGCTTGGTTGCCCCTCGCAGAGAATATTGACGACTTCGATCCCGGCTCGCTCCATGTCATGGAGTAAAGCGTTAAGGCGCGCAGAGAGATAACAGTAGCCTAAGATCGTCGGGATAGAGACAACAAGTCCGGCAGCGGTCGTCAAAAGACTTTGATAGATTCCACCGGACACGTCGGCCAGCGTAGCGTAGCCATTATTTGCAGATAATTGTACAAATGCCTGAATAAGTCCGGTCACGGTCCCCAGCAATCCAATCAGTGGACAGATATAGCCGATTGCGATGAGCATCGCGAGGTTTCGTTCCAGGCGAGGAACCTCAAGCTGCCCGGCTTCTTGAACAATTTCGCGAAGCTCCGTTCGTGGCAGGTGATGCCGAATAAGTGCTGCGTGGATCACTCTAGTCACAGGGATAGAGGTGGCTTGGCATTCTACGCGGGCTTCGGCAAGGCTCCTTTTGCGAATCAAATTTGATAAACCTTGAAGGAACTCGCCCACGTCGATAGTCGCGCGATGAAAATAGAGCAGCCTCTCCGCAAAAACAGCCAAAGAAACAACGCTACAAAGCAGTATGAGCCACATCAGTGGCCCCCCCTTTTGCATGTAGTCGATCATCGGAGACTAATAAATGAGCAACGCGCAGGCTGCAAGACGAACCCCGAGAAGACAGAAGACAGAAGACAGAAGACACGGAACCCCGAACCCCGAACTCCGAACTCCGAACGCCGAGGGCAAAGCCCCAACGAAGTGTGGACAGTAGACTTCAAGGGTTGGTGGCGATGGGGAGAAGCAGGCCGGTGTGAACCCTTGACGGTGCGCGACGAGTTCAGCCGCTACGTGCTGGAATTGCGTGCCATGGAGAATGCGCGCAGCCAAACGGTACGTGAGGCTTTTGAGCGA
>DASZHC010000237.1:0-6327 GCA_035938215.1 Chthoniobacterales bacterium | reverse complement strand
CAACTGAGCGAGCATATCGACCTTCTGATAACGGAGGTCGCGCACTTTCCGCCCGCTGAACTGTTCCGGTTTCTCTCCACAAAATCGATCGACAGGGTAGTGCTGACTCATCTGCCTAAGGAATGGACAGGAAAAGAAGAGAGATTGCTGAAGAGCGCTCGCGAAGCGCTGCCCGCAAAACGGGTGACGATCGCGAGCGACAAGATGCGGTTGGAAATTTAGTGCACGATCTCGCGTATAATGGTGATTCCGCGGCTGTTGCTAAAATTAAAGTGCAGCAATTCGCTGCAAAAAGAGGGGACACCGATGTGGACCAGTCGTCGATGACGGGGAGGTAGGGCCGGATCTCCGAGCCGGCCGTTCTAACAAGGCAGACTCGTAAGACAATGGTGCTAATTCTGGGGCGGGCAGCTCGGAGATCTGCCCCTACCGGTGGCTGGCAATAACGCCGGGCCGAACTCGGATAGGGGATTGATCGGCCGTCTGCACAAGACTAGGGCTGATACAAAAATCGCATCACGTCTCTTTTGGTATTGAATATCATAACAATATTTGAAACAGTTATTTCATGCCCGAGGATACCCAGCCTTTTTGTGTTCACTTCCGCCAGCGAGCTCCTTGCGCAGGATTGCTCTTCTCAGCCATTATCGGTATCCTCCTATCCGATGCGCAACCCGGCTGCTGGATCATCTGGGCGGTCGCGTCGCTCTTCCCGGCCGCTCTCATTTGCAAAATCAACTCCTCGCTCCTCGTCTACTCATTGATTCTTTTGCTTTTCGCCTCGTGGCACGGTTATCAGATCGCAACGAACACCGGCTATCAGCGGAGCCTGCACACAATTTCCGATACATCCGAACACACAGTTACTCTCCTGGTCCAGGCGGAACCCAAAGTCGATGAATACCTTTCTACCCAGAGGTTCGTCGCGCTCGTCACTTGCATCGACAATAATCCCTCTAACTTTCAGGTTTCAGCTGAGTGCCCCGGAGAACCTTTTGCCTATGGTGATGAGTTAATTGCCCAAGGAAAATTTTCGCTTCCATGGACCTCTATGAATCCGGGCGAATTTGATTACCGCGCGTATTTGAAACGAAAGAACATTTATTTGAACTTTCGTTCCCATCACGGCCTTCCGGCTGAGATCATCGCCCACGATAGAGGAAATCCGTTTTTCGCAGCCATTGTCTCCCTGCGGCATCGGCTCTGCGAACATTTTGCAAGAAGGCTTGCAGGATGACGCTGAAGTCGCACAGACAATTCAGGGGTTGGTGCTCGGCGCGCGGTCAGAAACCAGTTCAGAGCTCAAGAAATTGTTCGAGGAAACTGGCACAATCCATCTTTTTGCAGCCAGTGGCCTTCAGGTGAGCCTGTTCGCCGGACTTGCATGGAACGGTATTCGCTATGTTCGACTGCCGCGCCGCTGGACGGCTCTTGGGATCCTGCCGATCGTAGCAACTTATTGCGCTATCACAGGATTCTATCCGGCAACGGTTCGAGCAACTGTCACCGCCATCCTACTGACAATTGGCTACTCGCTGGAACGGCCGGTCGCAATGGTCAATTCCATTTGCGCCTCGGGAGTGTTGATCCTTCTGCACGACACGCAGGAGTTGTTTCAGACTGGGTTTCAACTTTCGTTCGCCGCAGTTCTCGCAATTATCATCGCTGTTCGGCCGCTGGGCCAACTGCTCTTTCGGCTGTTCCGAGCTGACCCGTTTTTGCCGCTCCAGCTGCTGCGGCCCAGCCAAAGATTCTGTCTCAAGTCCGCGCAGCGAGCATGTGAAGCCCTCAGCCTATGCATTGTTTGCTGGGCGGCAACTTTACCAATCCTGGCGCTACACGAGCATCGCATCTCCCTGGTTGCGGTCTTCGCAAACATGGCTGTGGTCCCGCTAGCCTCTCTGGTCATGTTGCTTGGAGTCGCTGCCGTGTTATCGGCCAAGCTGTTTGGCGGGATCGCAGTGTGCATCAATAACACGAGTTGGCTGATCACGAAGATCATTCTCATGATCTTGCGGGCAGCCATTATGCTTCCCTGTCACGGGGTCAACGTTTCTCCGGCAAACGTTTTACAGAACGATCGCGTTACGATCCTTTGCGAGGCATCCGAACTCGTGCTCCACATACATGAGAAAAATCATGACTGGCTCGTCAATACCGGAAAGCCGTCGCAATGGGCTCGGATAACTGAACCCTATCTTCAGTCACAAGGGATAAACCGACTCGAGAAAGTGATCCTCAGCCGCACCGGCACACTTCGGACTGAAACATTCGAACGCGTCAGGAGATCGTTCAAAATCGATGAAATCGTGTCGACAGACGCAAGTCCGATCCCGATCCAACTTGGTAAATTTCGTGTGTTGATTCTGCCTGAACTCAACGAGGAAGTCGTGAGTGCCTTGCCGAAGGAGCATGTCGATCTGGTTTGCTGCGGGCGACTCCGGACTCGCCGCACTCCGCGCGACTCTCTGGTTGCGAAAATTACACCCGACGTTGTCATCTCATCCGGTACGAAGACTGAAATCGCTGCAAATTCAAAGCGTGATCCGGCCTACCCGCGTTATCTTTACCTCAAACAGGACGGCGCAATAACCGCTGAGCAAAACGGTGACGATCTATTCCTTCACACCTTCTGCGGAACAGAATTACGTTTAACAGCCCGCAGCCGGTAGATCGGCAAATCTTTCGCCAGAAAGTCCTGCTCAAAATCTGTCACCGGATAACTTTCATCAGCCCATTCAAGAAGATTCCATAGTTGTGATTCGCCGGCAACGCGGGCAATGTGTTGGAAATATGCTTCGTGGTCAGTTTTAATTCGAATTTCTCCCTCGGCGATCAATGCGCGCCAGAGAGCATCAAAAAATTCGCGATCAACGACGCGGCGAACGTGATGTCTTCGCTTTGGCCAAGGATCCGGAAAGGATAAGTGGAAACGGAAAATCGACTCTCTTGGGAGCAAATATTGCACAGCGTATTCCATCTCCACGCGAAGGAGCCTCAAGTTGTCGATCCCAAGTTCGAAAGCACGGCGTCGGGTCTTCCGCACCCGTCCCAGAAGCCGCTCAATACCGAGAAAGTTCCGATCGGGAAATTTTTGCGCAGCTTCCACAAGAAATTTTCCTGGGCCTGAACCAAGGTCGACTTCAACCGGCCGATCGTTCCAGAAGACTTCGCGCAAGCCAACGGGAGAAAGAATATCGGTTAACATGATTTCCGGCGCTTCATTCGGCGCCCCCTGTTCCACCGGTGTAATGTCTAACGCCCGCTCAAGCATAGAATAAACAAGCGCCCCATAATTGATCATCCCCAGTCCGGAGATTATAGCTATCGCCCCCTGCAAAACGCAAAATCGCCATCAAAGGCTCCTATTTCCCCATCAGGGCAGACCTTCGAGGGCAAAAAATGGATTGTGTACCCTTTCATTTGCAACAGTCGTTAGTGGGCCGTGTCCCGGACAGATGAGCGTTTCAGGCGGCAACGACAAAATCTTTTCAACATTGTTCCTGAGCGCTTTTTGATAGTCGTTCGGCGCGCCTCCCATCGATCCAGCAAATAGCGAATCTCCTACAACGGCAACCGGCACCTGCAAACCGTAGATTACGTAGGAGGTACCCCCGGGGGAATGCCCGTTCGTTAGTCTCGCTTCAATTCGCAGCTTGCCGAGACGAAATTGATCGCCCTCGCGCACAACTTTCCCGTCAGCAATCCGCTCGAGGTCAGGAGCAAAAATTTCAGCGTGCGTCTTTTTCACGATCGCGCCGATGTCGGCAACATGGTCATGATGAGTGTGCGTTAAGAAGAGGTACTTTGCGCTCAACTTCTCAGAGACGACGAATTTCAGAAGCTCACCGGCATCCGCACCGGTGTCGAAAACGGCGGCATCTCTCGAGCTCAGATCCCAAACGAGATATGCATTCACTGTCATATCAAGAAGAGGGGTATTGAACTGTTTTACTCCCTCGACGGCAGGCACTCCATCGGGATACCAGCTTTTGGTGTAACTCGCCTCAAGGGCAGAGGGTTGAAGCCCTAGCGCTTGAGCAAACACGCCGATTTTTGATCTATCTCCTGATCCGCCTTTCAGGGCGCGCAATTCCTCGGTTTTTAATTGAGTTTTTTGACACAACTCCTGATCACCCAAGCCAAGACCCCGTTGCGCTTTTCCGACGATATCTTCAAACGAGTCTTCGAGAGGAATTTTCATAACACAATTAAGCTTGGTCTAAACTTCTCACAAGTTTGTGAACTTGTGAGAAGTTCAATCCCCGCAAGCTCAACGCGGAACAACAATTCCGCGTAACCCCTATCTTTTGGGCAGCGTGAATACGCGGTTATCTTCAATTCGCTTAATGATGATCTGAGCGGGCCGAATATCCAAAACCTGATAGGTGTGATCCGGATCGCCGGGGATCGTAAAATTTTGATTTGTTTCGACCTTCACCGGCTCACTCGAACCTGAAATGGAGAGAAGAGCGTAGGAAGCACGCTCCTGTGCGGGGACACCCTTAGTCAAAGTCACCGCCTGACCCGTTTTGGTATTTCGTAATTTCACCACTGAGTCGTCAACAGGATTTCCATCCTTGTCTTCGGTACTGCGAGCCTCGATGCCGGTAACCTCGTAGTCCAGCCCTTTTAACTGATCCCCCGTCCTCACGCTGTAAGAATCCCCGCTGGAGGGCTGAATTCTGGCTTGTTTACCGGTAACCTCGGTCAACATAGCCGGCAGGAACTCTTGCCGAATCGAAAGAATTCTCATGTTGTTGGCAGCTGGCGGCTGATCTGAAACCCGAGCTTGGCCACCCGCCGAACCGGCCGAACCGGCCGAACCCGGGGTCCCTCCCGGCCGCGCCAACAGCTCGCGATCCGACTTTGCTCCAGACGGCTCCTTGGGCAAGCCGGCCGTAGCCGATTTCTCAGTGGAGCCACCCGCCGATGGTGGGGGAGCACTCCGTAGGAGAGAAGCGACTTCGCGGCTCCCTTTTGCCGAAGCAAGCGCCGAAGCAAGCGACGCCGCCGTATCGCCAGACTTGTCCGCGAGCGAAGGATCGGCACCTGCATGCAAAAAGAATGACACCAGATCCGCATTGCCTTTGCTTGCCGCCAGCATGAGTGGCGTTCGCCCATCCTCGGCCCTCGAATCAATTTCGGCCCCGCGGTCCAGCAATGCCTTGGCCGTCTCTTTGTGACCCATCAACGCCGCAACTAAAAGGCCGCGATTAACTTCCTGGCGAGAACGATCCGCTATCGCGAGTACGCACTCGGTATTTCCTCGATACACCGCCTTCATCAGGGCAGTCCAGCCGTTGTTATCCTGAAGATTCGGATCACCGTTTCTGGAAAGGAGTGTCTTGACGATGCTCAGCCGGTTGTTTTCGGCTGCAAGCATTAGAGCCGTAAGTCCGCTGTAGCCCTGGATATCGACGTTGGCTTTCTGCTCAAGTAACTTGTTTACTACCTCGACCTGCCCATTTTTTGCAGCGGCCATCAAAGCCGTGTAGCCGTCGCTGTTCCGCGCATTTACATCAATACCCGCCTCAAAAAAGAGGAGCAGAGCCTTGGTGTCGCCTCGCTCGGCTGAACGAACAAAATCGTCCGATTGCACCTTCAGATTCAGTTTCTCCACCTCCTGGGCTGCCTGCTCTTTGGATTTGCCGCAGCCAAACAACAACAGGGCGAGTGAGACCAGTACGCCAAACCAAGCAACTCTCATCATGGCAACAGTACAAATTCGGACAAACAGCACCACTGAGAGCCCATCGCCAATCAGCGTCAGGCTCTGCGCAAAGTTAGAATCCTTGAAAAGCAAAACTGGTTGGACAACTCAGCCCCGTGAATCTCGCCGTCGACCCGAAGGGTAAAAGACACGTTTCACAGGAAATTCTTTACGCGAAAATCATCTGCTCGCCATCCATACCGATCAGCCGGCGAACTCTGAATACATGCGCCGGGCGCGAATGCGGATCAAGCATCACAAAATTGCGGCGGCCGCGCCATACAAATTTTTCTCCTGTTAGGAGATCTTCGACCTGAAATGGGTCGCCGCCGTTGATCCCAAAACTCTCCAGCGGCACATAGGCGAATCCACTCTGATTGTTGTACGGATCGAGGTTCACTAGAACAAGAATGATACTATCCAACGCTTCCGTCGCCTTCGAATAAAAGATGATTTGTTCATTCTCTACAGTCTGAAAACGCAGGTTCTCATACTCGCGCAGGGCGCGATTTTGATTACGGATCCGGTTTAGCTTTGTTATATAGTCCTTGATATTGCCGGGAGCATTCCAGTCCCGTTCCTTGAACTGGTACTTCTCCGAATTCAAATATTCT
>DASZHC010000236.1:0-1548 GCA_035938215.1 Chthoniobacterales bacterium | reverse complement strand
CCTGATAGTTGCGGAGTGATCTCCTTGGGTCACTGCCTCCTGGCCAATACCCGGCTGGCAATCGTGGACCTGAGCGAGCGCGGGCGCCAACCGATGTCGAACGCGGCGCGAACGGTTTGGATCACATACAACGGCGAGACTTACAATGCATCCGAGCTACGTCAGGAGTTGATCGGAAAGGGATACTTCTTCCAGTCCACAACCGACACCGAAGTAGTCCTGCACCTGTACGAGGAATATGGCGATGATTGTGTCGAGAGAATACGGGGTATGTTCGCCTTCGCCATTTGGGATGCGCAGACAAATAAACTTCTCCTGGCGCGGGATCGCTTAGGAATCAAGCCTCTCTATTTTGCGCAGCAGCACGGGCGCCTGATTTTCGCTTCGGAGTTGAGGTGCCTGCTTGCCTCCGGGCTGATCGAGCGGCGACTAAATCCCCAGGCCCTCCGGGTATATCTTCAGCTCGGTCATG
Source organism: Chthoniobacterales bacterium (assembly GCA_035938215.1). Classification (GTDB taxonomy): domain Bacteria; phylum Verrucomicrobiota; class Verrucomicrobiia; order Chthoniobacterales; family JAFAMB01; genus DASZHC01. The sequence goes on along the minus strand of DASZHC010000236.1, from coordinate 1,076 downwards.
TTCCTCCGCCCTGGACAATCATAGATGGAGTCGCGCCCCTGCAACCGGGGCATATCGCCACCTGGCATGACGGGGAATGGAATATGAGACCGTACTGGAGCCTGAACCATTGTCGGCGTTCAAAGACAGGTCTGGCCGCTGCTGATTTAGACGAAAAACTCGGTGATGTCCTTTTTGAGGCAATGCAGAGGCACCTGGTTTCCGATGTGCCGATCGTGCTGTTTTTAAGTGGCGGTGTCGATTCCGCATGCCTCGGTGCGCTTGCGCGTAGCGCTGGGATGGAAAACGTCAGCGCTATGACTATCGGCTTCGCTGACAGAGAATTTGATGAGACGGCGCTCAGTGCCGAAACAGCCCGAGCGCTGGGGCTCCCTTTCAAATCGATCTTAATCTCGCCGGAAGTCGTGACGCCCGGAATCGATGCGTCCATCCTGGCCATCGATCAACCGAGCGTGGACGGACTTAACTCGTATTGGATTTCAAAGATCGCGGCTGAGCAGGGTTATAGGGTCGCTCTCTCCGGCCAGGGTGGGGACGAACTTTTTGGCGGCTACACGTCCTGGAAATGGTTCGAGCGTTTCGAAACGATCGGTTCTTGGACTTGCCATTTTCCTTCGGTATTGTCTCGATTTTTCGATCGTGAGCAAAGGCCTTACAGGTGGCGCAAGCTTTCTTATCTTTTTGCGGACTGCGATTACGCGCTGGCTTCGCAGTTGGCTGTAAAGGTCCTTTTTCTGGAGAGCGATGTCGGCCGTTTACTCACGCCGGACATGGCTGAACGCAGCATTGGCAGCGATGCTCGGGAATATTTGAAGAATTGTGCTTCCCATGTTCGCCAGAGAGATCGCCGGGAGATGCTGGCGCTTATGGATATCCAAACTCACCTTCAACCAAGGTTGCTCCGAGATCTGGATGCCATGAGCATGGCTCACAGCGTGGAGGTCCGGCCCGTTTTCCTTGACGACCGCGTGGTCGAATTAGTGCTAGGGCTACGCGGTGCGTTCCACGGGAGACCCAAGGAGTCGCTGCTTAAGGCCATGACCCGCTTTGTTCCGCCGAACCTTCTTTCGAATCTG
>DASZHC010000235.1:0-2189 GCA_035938215.1 Chthoniobacterales bacterium | reverse complement strand
TCAGCCGATGCATATTCCAGGCCTCGGCAAGCGTGTTGCTGACTGGCGTACCGGTCGCGCCAATAACGTTCCGGCCATCGTTCGCATCATGAAGCCATTTGGCTTTCATGGCCAGGTTCAATCCGCGTTGAGAGACGGTCATGTCGACGCCTTTAATCCGCCCGAGCTTGGTGGCATAGGGAATCTTTTTGTAGGCGTGGATCTCGTCGATAAAGAGAAAATCGACTCCCAACTGATCGAACGCCAGCATGTTATCCTGGCGTTTTGTGAGATCCTCGATCTGCTTTTCGATCTTCCTCTCAAACGAAATCAATGCGTGCCGGGCCCGCTTGGCCTGGATTCGATCGCCTGACACCTCTGCGTCCAGTAACACTTCCTTGTATGCCTCAAGCTGGTTGGCACTAAATTTCTTGATCATTTGAACTGAGTTCGGAAGCAGATCGAACTGGCTCTGAGCTATGATGATTGCGTCCCAGTCGTGCGTTGCGATCGCGGCGACACACCGGCGCCGATTCTGCTTGTCAAAGTTGTTGTCACTAGCGACCAGAATATTCGCTTGCGGGTAGGCGGTTCGAAACGAGGCTGCGTACTGACCGAGAGTAGAGTTCTGGACGACTATCATGGGTTTGCGCGCCAATCCTAATCGCCGCAGCTCCATGCAGGTCATGATTTTTGTAAAAGTTTTTCCGTAACCCACGTCGTGAGCCAGGAGGCCGCCCCTCTCCTGAAGGTTTCGAGCGACCGCATTCATCTGGTGCATCGTGCGGCGCACGGCGCCGCTCAAGCCGGGAAGGGGCAGGTAGCTGCCGTCGTAAACCGGGGCTCGATGGGAATTAAAAAGCTCATTGTAGAGCCGGGTCAAACGATGAGCGATCTCCGCTTGCGAGGTTATGTGAGATTCCCATTGTTCAACCATCCGGCTGACGCTCTGACGCAGTAACGCGGTCTTCTCGGCATTATAGACTCGCGTGTAGGAACCGTCCGGCTTTTTGATCGTATCTTCATGAACCAGAGGCTGCTGGTTGAGGATGAGCTCGAGAATTTCGTCGCCGCGCCGGCCGGAGTACCCGTAATCATTGAGGTTTTGTGAGCTATACTTGCAGCCGTCCGGATCCACTGAGAACCGGTCATCAGCCTTTCGGTACCGGATATCGACCGAACCGCCGAGAAGAGATTCAGCGAACTTCTGGTAAATGTCTGGCGCAACCCAGGTAGCGCCCAGTTTGACCTTGAATTCCCCCATGACTTTCTCTCGAGGCACGAGTGGCTCTAGAGCTTGGACGTTCTTCTGGTAGCGCGCATATCCAGTGACAGCCATCTCGTGTTCGTTGGCGGTTCGGGCCACTTTGAGTTTGTTGCGAAGATTTCCAGAAAGATATTTCGCAGCTGGCAAGATCTCGCCCGAAGCCGGATCCTCGAACGCTAGTCCGCGCGCAACGAGTTCTTCTCTTATGCCATCCGGATCGTTTTCCCGCGTGAGGAGCTTACCCATTAACGATAAATCAACCGCGTTGCGGTATCCCATCGAAATCACGAAGGCATCCTCTACGCTCTCCGCTGATTCCGGGCGAATGGTAGGTCGCAAAGTGCGCTGGCTTAGGATGGGAGCAGGGAGGCATTCCCGAGCCTTTTTCCCATCGCGAAAGATATCCTTCGCGTTTTCGAGAGCCAATACGGCATCGTATTCGGGATCGGCCGCAAGAAACTTTAATTTCGATTTCAGGGCGTTGAGGTGTCCATGCTGAAGCACAAACTGGTCGTACTGGCTTTTTAGCTTTGTTCTGTTTCCCTCTACCTCGGAGTCCGTCTTGGCTGGATCCAGTTCGGTATTGATCAAAAGTTTAAGCGCTTCCCGTAACCCCACGAATGCGCTGGCGATCTCGTCCTTTTCTTGTCCTGATCTTGTGCCCAGTTCGCGCGCCCAGCCGATCGGCGCGAGAAAACCGTCGACGACCTGGCGGACGTTGCCAGACTCATCAAGCTGGTAAGAAAACTCTTTGGCGGCCTTGCTAGCCCGCTTTCGGTTTTCGAGTTCGATCACCTCAGGATGGGTTTCTTTGGACTCGAAGAGATTTAAGGGGAGCCGTGGAATCAATTCCTCCAAGGCCTGGAGAAACGGGCGATCCGGATCGGCAGTTACGGTGTACTCATCGTTCCTGTACATGCTGCCTTGAAAGGAGTGTTTGCCG
>DASZHC010000234.1:0-8683 GCA_035938215.1 Chthoniobacterales bacterium | reverse complement strand
TTCGACTTGAACCGCGCGACAAGCTCGCTCTCCAAATAGGCCGATCCATCTCTCTTTGGCGGAGCGAACGAGGGGTCCTTGTCCAGCCCATTGGCTTTAACGACCCGTACGAGCAGTGTCTCACTGAGCAACGCTTGCTCGATCGTCTGGAGAACCTCGGGCAACTTGAAATCCTCGGGGTTGATGTCCGGCATGTTAGTGACTCTCTGAGTCTCCAGCTCGACCTCGATGACTGCGCGCGAAGCGTAGATTTTCGGAGCCTGCAATATGTAGGCAATTGCCGCACACCCACTGAGAATAATAAACAGAATGATCACCCAGGCTTTAGTCAGCACCAGATGATAGAAATAGGCGAAATCGAACGCCGACGCAGAAGCGTCGCCCGAAGGTATAGATACCGTTTTTGTATTCACTCAGGTGGATTGGTCAAGAACGTGTTGGCTATTAATTGAAACGTTCTCCGATTTCTTTCGTTCCAATCAAAACACGACCCTTACATCTCATTGGGAGTTTTGTGACAATCTCATTTGCAACCATCCCTTATATCGTCATCGTTGGCGTTGAAGCAGGATGCACCCCAGGTTCGGCAGAAGAAGTTCCGCCAGCGTGTCGAAGATGGTCGCAGTACACAGTCGGCTTGAACGTCGGTACGTCATGATTCCCTTAGATGGCTTCACTTAAAGAATTATTCAGAAACATTTCGAAACTTTTTTTTTGCGGGACTACGCGAAAAGATTATTGGACTCACTATCATAACAACTTATGTACATGTTTGATAATACTCGGCGCCTTTGAAGAAAATCTGAAATTATTTAGATATGTCCACGAGTTCGGGTCATTTTCCAAACTATTCTAGTTTGCGCCAAAGCGTTGTTAGCCAACCCCTTATCTTCCTGAATCTCGAAGTATTAGAAGCGCTGGCTCTTCGATCATGAGCCTTTAATGACGGCTTTGCCCGATGTCGCGCCCCACGTTTAACTATTTCTCCAGGGCGACCCGGGATGGGCCTAACGTTTCCATTGCCAGCCACGGCGTCGCTTTCCTCCCGGGTACCTGCGTTTTGGTCTAAGCTCGACGCCGGTGGTGTCGCATCTACTGATGCCGCTTCCGGCACAGCAAGATCCATTTCCTGAGATCGGGACGGAGCTGATGGCGTAGGGCTTGGACTTGCAGCCACCCAAAGGCCCAGACGGGAAAACGTATAGCGGGGTGTCGACAGCGCATCCTCCTTTCTCTGAACCGGAGAAGCACTCTTCCCATGGAACACCGATTGCAGATCGGTTCCCTGCAAAGATGAACCGTTATCGCTTTGCTGCGATGCACGCGCTAAGAGCAATGCAACCACAACAACGGACGCCGGGACCGCCAACCATTTTAAGATTCTCGAGATGCGGTACCGAGAGATTCTCGATGCACCTTCGCAAGAATTCACCTGATTTAGCCTAGCCGCTCCCTTGATCGCCTCCGGAGAAGCAAGCTTGCTGTGAGAAAGAGGAAGGCCAATCAGCATGTCCTTCAACCGCGCTGTGAATGCCTGAAGATTCTGCTCCGCCGGCGGGTTAACCGAGTCGAACCAGCGAACAGTATCAAGATAAGAAAGAAAGTTGCGTCGCGGAATTGCATTGTCCAATCGAAAAGGCATGATGATCCGCCCGGTATAAAAGGCATTTGCAATTTCTCTTTCGATGTGAGTCGCCGCGTTAGCATTTTCCGAGAGTACGAGGACCACTACGCGGCTGGAGTCGATCGCTTTACGGATCGCTTTGGCCCAATCTTCGCCGGCCGAAATATTGCGCGGGGCAATCCAGCATCTCACGTTGGCAGATTCAAGCTTCCCGCAAATTGCGCTGGCGATTCCCTTATCCTTGTACGCGTGACTAATGAAAACTTCGTGGGCCATACGCAAGAACTGAGATCCCCGAGATTCAGCATCGGAGCGAGGTCTCCTCCCCTCTTCTCCACTCATTTGATGTTTGCCTTTCGAGCTTTATTCAGAAAATTCGAGCTTCGGCAACGTCTCGAGAGCGAAAAGAAACTGGAACAATGGGTGTATCTCGTTCCCGACTGGAACCTGGATCAGTTACTGAAGCGGCGGGATGAGATTCTTGCTAAACCAAGCCCCACGCCTAATCCCTCATCATCAGGTACCCCTGTGCCTGAGGTTACGCCTTCACCTTCTCCTGCCACACCGTAGGGCAATCTCAAAACGCGGCTCGCCGGGAGGCTCTACCGATCAACGCGACCTTAATATCGTTATGAAGGCGGTTTGTCTCGAAATACTTGAAACGATTCCGCCGCGATCTGCCAATTCTCATCGCCGCGCACAATCAAGACCCGCACGGTTGAGTCAACCGCAGCGATATCGGTGTCGGCCGGTGACGAAACGTTGAGCTGCTCGTCCAGACGCAACCCGAGAAAGGAAAATGCCTCGCACACCCGGCTCCGAATCAATGGTTCTGATTCGCCTATTGCATCGGTGAAGACCAGCGCATCGAGATGTCCTAAGCTCGCAAGCATTGAACCAATACCGGCACGCAGACGGTGAATGAAAACATCGATGGCCAGTGCGGCTTTGCGATCGCCGCCCTTGGCCTTTGGGAGTATTACGCGCGTATCCCCCGGTAATCCGGAGAGACCGGAAAGACCCGAGCATTTGTTGAGCGTTTCTTCGAGCGCATCCAAGCTGGACCCGTGTCGAAGAAGATGGATGATCAGTCCGGGATCAATTGCTCCCGCCCTTGTGCACATTGCGATTCCATCGAGAGGAGTGAATCCCATTGTCGTATCGACGCACCGGCTGCCACGAATTGCCGCAAGGGAACATCCTCCGCCCAAATGGCAGATGATCTGGCAAAAGGTCTCGTCATCCGTGCGACCGACAATATCTGCCGCACGTCCCCGAGCGTAACGGTAGCTGGTTCCATGAAACCCGTAACGTATCAGGCCCTGCTCAACCCATTCGAATGGACCCGCATAGGTTGCGGCGGCCTCGGGCAGAGTTCGATGAAAAGCCGTGTCGAATACGGCATATTGTGGTGTGTCAACACCCAGAATCGTTCGGCAGGCTCGTATGCCGACAAGATTGGCGGGATTATGCAAGGGAGCCAATTCACCGAGCCTGTCGATCGTGGCTTCAACCTCCGGAGTAACGACCACGGCTTGCGCGAATTCCAGGCCGCCATGGACAACCCGATGACCCACCAGATCGATTTCCCCAGGCCCCCTCAGGATTGCAAGGTTGCCCTCCCAGAGACTGCGGATAAGCGTATGGATCTTGTCCGGCAGCGGCGCTTTTCTGCGAACGGGAACCTGTTCCTTGTGCTCACCTCTGGTTATCTGGGCCAGAAAATAATCGTCCGGCTGGCCCGGCGTCGTTGAATTGATGGCCGCCTGCCATGCGGGAGCGCACGCAATTTTCGGATCAGAGTCAATCACGTATAGCCCCAGCTTCTGACTACCTGAGCCGGCATTTAAAACAAGCACCTTGGCCATAGAGCATTGGAGGATTTGATCTGAGTGTTGGAAACACTACAATGCGGGTTCGGCAATGTCGATACAACCTTGACTTCGACGGAAAACCGAGGAACTCGATTACGTCTGTAAATTTTTCTATCCCGCAAAAGTATGTTGAAATCTTTCTCATCCCCTCTGGAACCCGGCGTTGTTGCTGCAAATCTAAGGCAAATTGTGGACGAAGAAGAGGTGGATCCCAAGAATGCGACATTGTATGCGGGGGAGCGGCCTTTTGTGGGGCATATCAGTTCCGATCGATTCAAGATTTTTCGACGGCCGCCCGTTTATTGGCCTCTCTGGTGGTTGACTCCCGGACAATGGTTCAAGCCGGTTATGGATGGAACCATTACCAGCAAGGAGAATGGAACGAAGATCGAAATCGTCGGAGGAACACCTCTCTGGATTAAGATCTGCTGGGTTCTCGCTTTGCTTTGCGCCGCGGGCTCGATCACCCTGCTCATTTTTTTCGGCTATCCTTATAACATTGCTCACGATCCAGCACGTTCCGGCGCCGACATGCTTCTGGGAATAACGCTGTTGAATATTGTTGCAGGAATTTTTGTGGTGCTACCTGCCATCGGCTGGCTGCTGACAAGAAACGATCTTCCTGCGATTCTGAATGAACTGAAGAGCCGGCTGTCCCTGGAGCCACAGATCTAAGGGGTTTGGGCAATAGCCAGTGGTTTACGAAAATGGGGCAGAGCCAAGATCTCGCGGATAAATTAGTAACGTCCACAAACACTGTAGGATGTATTCAGCTACTCCGTGCCCACCGTGACCTCCGTGCGAGCTTTTGTCCCCTTCATGAGTCATCAGAAAGCCATCTTGGACAGCTCAATCGGGGCAGCATTGGAAACCCGAGAAGAATCATCGCACGGAGGCCACGGAGGTCACGGAGGATGTTAAAATCGGGCTGAGGTCTATTACGCCTTCGGCGTGTTCCCCAGGTTGTTACCTCCTGAAAATGCCTTAATTGCAGAGTGCTTTTTATGCTAAGCAGATACCTGAACGAAACAGATACCTGAACGGTCCAGAGCCTGGAAATTTCGCGAGCGCTTTGGCTCGTGAAATTTTCAGCCTAGCCCTTAACGGAACCGGCAAGGAGGCCGCGAACAAAAAATCTGCCTAAGAGAATATAGATCAGGGCTGTCGGGAGAGCGACGATCACAGCACCTGCCATTACCACGTTCCAATCAACCGAAAACGTGCCTGAAAGATTGTTGAGCGCGACCGTCACAGGTTGCGAATTCGGATTGGGCAAAATCGTTACACCAAAGAGAAAATCGTTCCAAACATTGGTGAATTGAAAAATACCGACAACGACAAATGCCGGAAGGGCCAGCGGCAACATCACAAACCAGAACGTCCGCACCACGCCAGCCCCATCGATCCGCGCCGCCTCGACCAATTCGTCGGGAATGTTGGCGAAAAAATTCCGGAAGATCAACGAGCAGATCGGAAGGCCGTAGATGACATGCACCAGTACGAGACCCCACACGGTTCCATAGAGCTTTATCTGCTCCAGAAACTGAATTAACGGAATCAGAATGCTTTGGTAGGGAATGAACATTCCAAATACGAGAAGGGCAAAAAGCGTGTTCGAGCCGCGAAACTTCCATTTAGCGAAAATGTAGCCGTTAACTGCTCCAAGAATCGATGAAAAAATAGTTGCCGGGATGGTCAGCTGAAGACTGTTCCCCATATTCGGATAGAGGCGTCGCCACGCTTCCAGAAAACCGCCACCGGACAGTGGGACGGGTAGATTCCACATCGTCGATAGACTGACGTTCTGTGACTGTTTAAGGCCGGTTACAACCATCACGTAAATCGGCATCAGAAAAAAGATCGTGCAAAAAAGAAGGAAAATCAGGATAAGCCAGTCCCAGATGGTTCGAGGCAAAGATTGGCGAAAGTTAAACAGTGAAAATCCCATGGCTAGTGGTGCATCGAGTCATAAGTAGGAGGCGTACCGCCGCCGGTCAGTTGGCTGATTTTCAAGGCGCGAACGACGAGCATATCAAAATTGATACGTAAGGAGTGAGCAACGCAGAAAATCGGCCAACTGACCACGGCCCGAAGGGTTAGCTTGAAAAGGGTCCGTCTGCGTCGTTGTTCGTTCGTTACGTATCGCATTGGATATGCTCCTCACTCACGCCTCGCATCCAGACCCTTTTGAAGCCAACGGTATGCCTCCTACTTATGACTCGATGCACTAGTTTCTCCTAAGGTTTCGCCACAGATATGGGACAATCACACACGCAACCAGCAGCAGCATGACAATCGAAGCTGCGGCGCCAAGGTTGTAGCGAGTCGCTTTAAAAGTCATGTCAAACACGAAAATCCCAGGAACATCGGTCGCGAAACCGGGTCCGACACCGGTCATGGCAAAGATCAGATCGAATATTTTGAGCGAAACATGTCCCAGGATGATCGCGGTGCTAACCGTCACCGGCCTTAACAGCGGCATCACGACCTTTGTATAGACCTGGAATTCGGTGGCGCCATCGATCCGTGCAGCCTCTCTCAGATCATTAGGGACGGTCGCCAGCCCGGCAATGTACATAGACATGGCAAATCCTGTCAGCTGCCAACAGGCGGCAACAACAACGGGAATGAGCGCAACAGGGATTCCCAGATGCACACTAAGGCTTTTGACCGCGGGAAATACGCTTCCTAACGCATCATTGATCGAGAAAAGAACAGAGGGATCAGTCGTCCATCCAGGCTTAAAAGGCGCGGCCCCCATGGAGATCAGCCATTTGTTAATGCCTAATCCGTCGAACAACAGGTTGATTCCCGTCTCCGGGTTGAAAATCCATCTCCAGGCGATGCCGGTAACAATAAATGAGAGTGCGTAAGGAAATAAAAAAATATTGCGAAAAATAGAATGCCCAAGGAGGCGCCGATCCAGAAAAAGCGCCAGCAACAAGCCAAAACCGATCGATCCGGACAAGAACAAAATTGTAAACACCAAAACGTTGCGCAAATCGGCATGCCAACGCGGCATTGCGAACATCTGCCCGTAGGTAGCAAGCCAGGGGTCGCGCAACCGCCAATCGATCCGCAGCGTGCCCCACCGCGACAAGGAAACCCAGACCGTGATCAAAATGAAGATATAAACAAAGGTGAGGATTGCCGTCATTGAGGGCACGAGGATCAATGGGGGCAAAATCCGTTCGGCGGAAACCTTCTTGCGCCGTGGTTGAACAATAACTGGGCCAATGCGGGACACAGGGATTTTGGCCGTCGGCATGGCGTGTCTTTCGGTGCGCTTAACGTTAAGATCTCATCCTGCTCCGGCAGGATGAGATCTCCCGGCGAGAGCCAGAGGAGGCTTGGCAAAGGCGAGCGAAACTTTCAGGCTCCACTCGCCGGCCGAGGTTATTTATCTTGTTGATTCAGACTCTTTCGCCGCTTGCACAAGTGCATTGGCGAAGTTGTCGACATTCTTGTCCACGATAAACGCGGTCACCGCATCGTTTAGCGCCTGTTGAAAAGCTGCCGGAGCGGCCTCGCCATGGACGCAGCTCGGAAGAAGTTTGCCACTGGCGAAAGAGTTCATCGACCATTGGTGGTAAGCGTCAAACTTCGACTTATCGACGTCGGTGCGAGCCGGAATCGAGCCTTTCAGGGGGTTGAAGGCTTCCTGTGCCTCCTTGCTGCCAATGCTCTTCAGCCATGCCAGGGTTGCCTCCTTGTGCGGAGCTCCTTTCGCAAGAGTAAACCCGTCGGCGACGATGATGAACGATCCATCAGTGCCGGGGTGGCTGACCCAGCCGTAATCTTCATTTGCTTTTTTATTAGCCTTAACAAATTCGCCCTGAGCCCAATCTCCCATGGAGCTGAAAGCGACTTTGCCTTCCATCAATTCGCCTATTGCCTGGTCCCAACTCAGTGCAGAGTGGTCAGGATTCAGGTAATCCTGCATTTTTGCAAAGTAGTCCATCGCCTTTTTTACTTGTGGATCATCCCATTTCATCTTGCCACTAAACAGGTCTGACCACCCTTGAGGTCCCACGACGCCCAGAAGAGTGTTTTCAAAAAGTTGTGCAGAGGCCCAGATACCCGAATCGCCCACCCCCAAGGCCGGAATGCCGGCTTGTTTCAATTTAGCGCAAGCCGCAAAAAACTCGTCGAATCCAATCTTGTCCCCGATGGTGATACCGTTCTTCTCGAGGAGCTTCTTATTGTACCAGAGCACGTTGCCACGGTGCACACCGGCTAGCACTGCATAAACTTTTCCATCCTTGGTCATGAGGTCCACAAGACCCTGTGGAAAAGCTTTATTCCATCCATCGCTTTTGTACAGCTCGGTGATTTCCTCGCAGTAACCCGGCTCGACATATTGCCCTAACAATTCATAACCAGGATGACTTTGCCAAGTATCTGGCGGGTTGCCGCCAGCCAAACGAGTCTGAAGGACGGGGCGCGCGGCCGAGCCTCCGCCGCCTGCGACGGTCGCATTGATGATCTCAACACCGGGATATTGTTTTTTATAGGCGCTGAACAAGGCGTCGAGAGCAGCTGCTTCACCTCCTGATGTCCACCAGGAGAACACTTCGAGTTTCTTTTCGCCGGCTGCTTGAGAAGAAAGTGGCGCTTGCATCAAGGCGAAAATTGATGCCAGGGCGAAAAAGGAGGAACAGGAACGCAATTTGAGGTGCATGTTATGTGGAAATGGTCAATTAAAAATCGATCTATCGGGTTAATCCAGGAACACTGTCACAGCTAAAAATCAATCCATTGAGCGCTGTAGCCTGGGCGCCCACCATCTCAAGGGAGATGGCAGAATGAAATGTAGTAAGTCGCCTGCAGGTATAACTATTTTTGTATGTACAACTATTTTTGGGTTTCTTTCGGTTTTAATCGGTCCGGTTTTTTTACAGTTAATCAATCACCTCCCTTATGCCATCCGTTATGTTCTATTCGAGAATCGTATCTAAAGCACAACAAAGAAAATATTCCACCCACATTACACTTCAATCGACACCATTCCAAGGTATGCTTCCCGGCTTCCAGGACTTCTCCTTTGTGCCGATCATTTGTGGTACCGATGTAGACCACGTCAACCGAAGGATCCGCCAGCAAATCGTAAACCGAAGAGTAGGCCCTCGAAATTCCGTTCTCCGCCGCATATCCCCTTGCCGGTTCCGGGCTCGAACTCATTACC
>DASZHC010000233.1:0-2531 GCA_035938215.1 Chthoniobacterales bacterium | reverse complement strand
TATTGTCCTAATATTGCGTTGAAAAAAGGTCCCCAGATCGTCTCCCCCTTCCCAGGAAAGAGACCATAGGGACCACCGGCTAACTGGCGTCGAAAGTATAGTACTGCACTGACTTTGGGGCAAGAGATATTTCCTGTCAGAGATATTTCCTGTCCTTATTCGGCTGGCTTCGACGAGCTAGAACGGATTGACTTGGGAAAATGAATCTTTAGTTTATGGCAAATGAAGAATCAGGATTGCGGCCCAGTGTCGAAAACAGGAGACCCGGCAGGATGATATCGTTCGTTTGTCGGGAGCGAAAACATGTGGCTAACACCGCCGCCGTTGATCGATTCGATGATGCCCGATTTCACGATAACGCCCGAGATCAGCCCAATGAGGACATACCAGATCAAGTGAAGCATACTTTACCTCCAGCGTTTGCCTTCAGAACGAGTTGGCTCTCTTCGTGCGACCCCGACGTTGGCGCGCGCAGCGGAGGATCGAGGTGCGGTGGTTTCTGATTCAGAACGAGATTCATTTCGGTTGCCAGTTCCGTCAATTTCGCAGGATCTTGTTCCTTGGAGGTCAGGGTTGCTAACTCTTTCCACCGCTCAAAGTTTTTCGACATATGATCCTCATTTCTAACAACACGAAAAAGCTCGGGGAGACATTCCGAGGTGCGATGCTTCCCGAGCTACTTGGTCGCCAGTTCTAAACCAAGGTCAAAAATATTCATAAACAATAAGCTCGGAGCTAAACATCGGTCTGTTCAAAATTGATCACATCGACGGTTGATGGCGGGGGACTGGAATGCGCTGTTGTAATCAGACCGAGCCCAATCTGGCAAACTGAAATGTCCGGAGATCCGAACTGCATGCTATCCTTTCCGGTCGCAACTGCGAACCCGACGGGAAACATGGGCCTGGAATCCATTACACAGCAAATCAGGCAAGAGATTTCAAAATTGAATCAGGTATTACATCTGCTAGAAAGCAGAGCGAAGAAGACGACACGGGCACGGCGCAAAATTTCAGCGGCTGGGAGAAGAACAATTGCAGCGGCCCAAAGAGCAAGGTGGGCGAAAATCAGGGCAGGGAAGTAGAGAAGAATGACAGGTGCAGATTAAGGTGCGACTGAGAGCAAAACCCTGCCGCACGAGGGCTTTCTTTGCTACCAACGTGACGTTAAATCTTTGAATCTACAATAAAATTGCGCGGCGTGGTTTTGAATCAGCGACCTCTTAAGGCGTGGGTCGCAGGTTCGAATCCTGCCGCGCTCACCAATCCATCTATCTCCAGGGCGCTGACCCACGAACCGGAGTCCGTCCTCAACCTGATTTTTTGCCGGTAATGTAAATTGGATGAAATGGTCACTATCCGCTGCTGTGCCCTGCTGTTTGACATGGACGGCGTGCTGATCGATTCCACTCCAGCGGTCGCGCGAGTGTGGCATCGGTGGGCGGTTGAACATGGCTTCGATCCAGAGACCGTTGTCCACATGGCGCATGGTCGCCCGAGTCGAACCACAATCCGCGAACTGCTGCCCGATGCGGACCCGCATGATATTGACCGCGAAGATCGCCAGGTCGAACGCTGGGAAATGGAGGATCTCGATGGCGTGGTCCTGCTGCCGGGCGCTCGGCAACTTCTGGACATCCTGCCTCCGGAACGCTGGACCATTGCGACCTCATGTACCCGCCCGCTGGCCGAGGTGCGTTTGCGGGCGGCGGGCCTGCCCATGCCCAGGACCATCATTACATCGAGCGACGTGAAGAACGGGAAGCCGGATCCTGAGCCTTACCTGAAGGCGGCGGCGAAGATGAGGTTTGCCGCATCGGACTGCATCGTGGTAGAAGATGCGCCGGCTGGAATTCGCGCGGGGAAGGCCGCTGGTGCCCGAGTGATTGCATTCCTTACAACCATGCCCCGCCGTGATCTCGAAAACGCCGGTGCCGATTGGATCGTTCAAAACTGCGCTGACATCGCCGCATCGGCAGCGTCCGATAACGATGACGGCGGCCTCCATCTGAGCCTCTCGCTTTGAAGTCTCAACTTTTCACAAGAAGCCATTTGCGCGCGCCCATCCGCTCAACTAGAATCCTCGGTTCCTTGGAAGTTGCCCGCAAGAGCAGGCTTGATGCGATCCGGGCGGCTCCGAACCTTCTCAATCGCGATATAGAGAATCGCAACAGGCAGGTCTCGTGATCATCGGTGTACCGAAAGAAATTTATCCTGGGGATCGGCGGGTTGCGCTCGTGCCGGCAGTTCTCCCGACGCTGACCAAAGCGGGCTTCGAAGTCCACATACAGACCGGCGCTGGAATCGAGGCCGGCTATCCCGATTCCCAGTACGCCGACAAGGGCGCAAAGCTCGTCGCAGACCGCGCCGCAGTGTTTGCCGCTGACATTGTTGTGCAGATCCTTTGCTACGGTTCCAACGACGTGACGGGGAAAGAGGATGTGCCGTTTTTTCGCCGCGACCAGATACTCATCGGATTTCTGCGCCCCTTCGGCTCGTTGGATGTCGTGCAGGAAATCGCGCGCGCCGGCG
>DASZHC010000232.1:0-16065 GCA_035938215.1 Chthoniobacterales bacterium | reverse complement strand
CATAGGTTTCCACCGCTCTGAGGAGATCCTCTTCATCTTGTATATCCGGCAGAGACACACCAGAAAAAACCGCCCAGGACTCCACATGCATCACCGTTTCACCCGGCGCCACCTTCTTCATCGGTCCAAGGCTCTCCAGTTCAAAAATCTCGTGATTCGTGAATGTCTCGAAGTTCGAACCCATGTCCGGATAAATTGCTCCTTCGATCAGCGGAATCGTCTTCAAAAAGAGCTCGTCACGAAGCACATATGCTACCCATTTTTCCGTGTGATGAAGGCCGAATTTCAGGGGAGGGCGGGCGCTCTGACTCAGTTTGGTAACCCGCCGGCCCAGGCGAAGGCGCTCGTCGGAAAGATCCGTAAAGGGCCAAACCACGATGCCTTGGTTAGGAAGAAAATCTTTTGGATGGCTGCCGAGAGGAGGCCTTGGGACTATCGCGTATCCATCCTCGGCCATTACGGAGAGGGCCCAGGGCGCAAATTCCAGTGGAACGTCGCCGCGAGTGGTGATGTGATGTTCGACATCAACCTTCGGACCGGACGGCTCTATGGTTACCACCATCTCCCGATAAATTTTCTCGGGGTAGTCCATAGTGTGAGAAACGCGCACTCTGTACTCGCCTTCGATTCGATGCTCAACCGCCGAATTATCAAGCACATAGGTCAGACTTCGGCCGTCAAGCGTTCGATCGAAATCCTCGGGTGCTGTCCAGAGGCGGTGTCCGCCGCGGATTTTCCAATCGGATTCGTTCGTTTTTCCGCTTTGCTCGGCGACAACCTTAAAGACATTTTTCCCGTTAAGCGGCCGGAAGGAGATTATTCGCGGCCCCACTTCGAGCGTAATAATCAGCTCTACGGAGTCGTTGAAAAGCCTAAGATTTTTATTCCAGCCTCCAAACGGGATATATTCAGCCGGCATGAGGATGCAATTTGATGTTAGCGATCAGTTTAGGATGTTGGTGTAACTCCGACACCAGAGCTTCGATCGCATGCAATGTTTGAGGACTGATGTGGTGTTCCATCCCCTCGACATCATGGTAGATGACTTCCTCGCTTATGCCGAGCATGCGTAAAAAATCGGTCAACAGCTGATGACGGCGCATGATGTTGCGCGCCAGCGTTTCACCTGCGGTGGTCAACACCAGGCCGCGATACTTTTCGTACTTCAACAGACCTTCTGCATCCATTCGCTGGACCATATTCGTCACGCTGGCCTGCGAAATCTTTAAACCCTGCGCGATATCCGCGACCCGCGCGTAACCTTTTGTGTTAATCAGGTCAAGTATCTGCTCAAGATAATCTTCGACGGCGGTAGAGCGGCTTGAGGGAGCCGGCTTACTTGGCATAAGCGGCAAGTATCGCTTAAAGAGGCCCAAGGATCAATAGGGGTTGTGTGTACACCGATACGGGTCGCTACGCGAAATCGCGGGGGTGCAACTGCCCTTCCCCAGGAACTGGTGGTGAAAGCTACTGATTCGCAAAAAGTTAGACCTGCAACGAGTCAACGAGCAACGAGGTCGGACTGGATAGGGGTAGGGACAAAGGACAAGCTTCGCCCCTCCCTCCGAACCGGGCAGGCAAGGAACGGCCAATTTCTGGGCTTAACAAACCTGCAGGGTAACTGCATTGATTTGCTGATTGAATCCGACGCAGCTGACCAGCGCGTCGGTGCCGCTGTGGGCGCGCGTTTGGCAGTTCACCGTTTGAAGTTTGGAACCGGCGTCGAGAGTTCCCGGTATCTGCCGGTGGCGCAAAGCGAGGCCGGCCAGTGCCACCTGAAGGATCGCACTCGCCCCAAGCGCTTCTCCGACCGCCGGCTTCGGCGCATAAACCGGCACGGAATGGAAAAGCCGTGTAAACACCACCCTTTCAACATCATCAGCAAACGTACCGTTTGCGCTGCTTACAATCAGGTCAGGCGCTGCTTTAATATGCAACCTTTCAAAGAACTCGACTGCGACCGCAGCACTTTCGCGGTGTGAAAAAAATGATTGCCCGGCAGATGATCCCGAGAGACAGATAGACCCGGTTCTTCCGATCAGAACCGCCGCTGCTCCTTCGGCAAAAATGGTTCCACCAGAACTTCCGTAAACTTCAAAAAATTCCTTGGTGGTTGCCATTCGCCAGCTTGCGAATGCATCAGCCAGGAGCCAATCTGCTTCCTCGGCGCCGACAACAAGGCATCGATCAAGATCAGGCTGCATCGCCAGAAGTTCCGTCGCGAAATGGAGCGCGCTCAACCCGACGGACGAATCTCCGACCAAGGTGTAACACCGTTCGTCGATGCCCAGCAAGGCGGCCAGATGACTGGCTGCTGCGTTGTAGACCGTTTCGGGAAACAAAACGGGACTCGCTGCATTCGCACCCTGAGTCACTATCTCGTGGTACAGTCTGCGCGTGTAAATCACGCTCCCCGAACAAATCGCAAAAACAATCGCGGTCCGTTCGTTTATTTCAGGCGCAGGTTTCAATCCCGCATCCGCAAATGCGTCAAATCCCGCGGCCGCTCCCAGAAGGGAGACTGTGCCGGATCTCCGGAGCCGAGGTCGGCGGGCAGCCTCAGATACAAACTTTGCAGGAACGGGACACCAGTAATACTCCCGGTTGCCGAGGCGACTCGCCATTATTTTCCGCGGCGCTCGCTGCCCCTGACAGAGCTGATCCCATGTCTCCCTCGCGGTAGGACCAAGTGGAGTGACAGCGCCGACTCCCTGAACAAAAATCTTCATACTCGCCTGAGAATAAGCGTGGCATTCGCGCCACCAAATCCGATCGAATTGGAAAGGGCAAATCGGAGGGGTGTCCAGCGCGAGGCGTTTGCGACAACTTTGAATTTCCAGATCGGATCCGGTTCAACGAAATTGATATTGGGAGGAAGAAACTGCTCTCGCAACGCAAGGACGCAAAAAGCCGCTTCGATCGCTCCCGCGGCTCCCAACGCGTGTCCCATCATCGACTTCGTGGAACTGACATGCACATCGTCGAGAAGCTCCGATATGGCAGAGCCTTCGGTCGCATCATTGAATATGGTCGCCGTTCCGTGGGCATTCACATAGTCGATTTCCTCGGGATCGATGCCTCCGGACCGAAGCGCACGCTGCATCGCGAGCTTTGGACCTATTCCGGATGGGTGCGGCTGCGTGAGATGGTAAGTGTCGTTCGCCATGCCGTAGCCAACAACTTCAGCAAGGGCAGTGGCTCCTCTCGCTGTAGTCGACTCTTCGGACTCCAGTATCAGGAACGAAGCACCCTCACCTAAAACCATTCCGGATCTTTCCCTGTCAAAAGGCCGAATTTTCTCAGAAGTCGCTGCTTGCAGCGAATCAAAACCGACGAAGACCAGCTCACAAATCGGATCGTATCCCCCGCACGCGACGCATCCCCGGAGCCCGGATCGAACTAACTCGAATCCATGGCCAATTGCGTTCGACCCGGATGAGCATGCGTTTGCAACGATCTGCGTGGGAATTCGCAACCCGTTCGCGTTCAACGCATCCAACACGGGTTTTTGCGGCATGTAGTTTCCAACTAGTCGCGCTAATCCTTTGCGCGAGTGTGTCGCGAGCAATCGGCGATAATACAACTCTCCGTAACTCATGCCTCCGCTCGTTGTCCCAACAATCAGCAACTCGGGACAGGGACTTTTGGCAGATTCGCGCGCTTCATGTAAAGCCATGGCCACCATGCGCGCACTCCGGTGCAAACGCGAAGAGCTACGCCGTCGCGGAAAGGCATCCTTCATCCATTCGTCCGGTATTTGCCCCGCGGTTTTGCAGCGGGTCCGGGAAACATCAAAGCTTCCGACAGTCGTCACAGCGTCTCGAGCGCAAAGCAAGGATTGCAAATTTGAATCAGAATCGGGACCAAGCGGTGAAACGATGCCAAGACCGGTGACGAAAACTCGCCTGATTGCGCTCACCATACTCATTATTCTCCCGTTCCTCGTTTGGCGGTCAACGACTTCAAATCGGTTGTCTCGAAACCAACTTTCGCCTTGCCGCTTGCGCTAGCTACATTAGAGACTAGGCTTGCTTATGGGATCCCATTCGGATCACCCCGGACCTCCTGAGTATGCGTTCGACCGTTTCTTGTGGATGATGGCGAACGCCGCAAGGTGGAAATGCCCAACTTGCGGCGAGCGGCCCCTTTTTGTCCCGTCCTACAAGGTCCGCTCTCTCCAAGACTGGTTCATGCCTCTCGATGGCTGCCCACGTTGTGGCTATCCTTACGAGCGCGAACCCGGATACTTTCTCCTCTCGATTTTCGCCATCAACTATGGCGCCGGCGCACTTCTTGGACTTCTCATTTATCTCGTACTCGATTTTTGGCTGAGGCTTCCGATCTGGTTGGTTCTAACACTGACCATCATACCTATGCCGATATTCAATTTTTTCTTCGCCCGGCATTCGAAAGCATTCTTCCTCGCATTTGACCTCTTTTTCGATCCCCACCACGGCGAAGATGATGGCGGCGATCAGCGAATCGAACCGCCCGTGTCGCCGCCGAAGAGCCCAGGCTTCCAACCGATTGGAAAAGTCTAACTGGCATTCACAAGGACCTGCGGCTCTGTAACTTGTGCAAGGAACTTGGGGTCTCTGTTCGCGCACGCGTTATACGAGACAGCGTGCTGGTCGTTTTTCTTGGGAGGGACGGCCTCCGTGCTGTCCGACTAATCATTTCTGGCTCTATAACAATGAGAAAAATGGGACGGCACGGAGGCCAAATGAACGAATTCCTCGTCGGACGAGTCGGCGAGGCCCGCGCGTTTCAAGCAACGCCTTTCAGCGATCTTTTCGGTTCTCGCTATCAGCAGCGATGGCCCATTCTCCCGTCCCGAGGCGTTCGCCCCGTCCCTTGTCAAGCTCCCTTTTCGGTGCGATATGGCCGAATGGAGTGGTTAAACCCTTCAGCCTTATTAGCCTTAATCGTGGTCACACCCTGGAAGATTGTCGGGTGGTCGGGCAGCGCTATTTTCTCGATTCGTTTCTTCCTTCAGTGGATCGCCTCGGAACGCGCAAAAAAGAGCATCATTCCAGTCGGTTTCTGGGAGTGCAGCGTGCTGGGCAGCCTCTTGGCTTTGAGCTATTTTGCCATCTACCGTCGCGATTCGGTTGGCGTGCTTATGACTCTGGCGCCGTTGCCCTTGTACATCAGAAATCTGTATTTGAAATGGCGCGAAGTGCTGGCCGAAAGGAAGGTAAAAAGATTCTCCGAAGCACCCAAGGAGTCGGAGACCGTGCCAGGTAGGGATCTTTTATGATTTATTTCGATAACAACGCCACAACCCAGCTGGATCCCCTTGTGCTGCAGGTCATGGTTCCCTTTCTCGAGAACCAATACGGCAACCCTTCAAGTATCTATTCCTTCGGCAGGGCTGCGGCGAAGGCGGTTGCTACCGCACGGGAGCAGGTAGCGGCCCTGCTGCGATGCCAGCCGACGGAGATCGTTTTCACGAGCTGCGGAACAGAGTCCGACAATAGCGCGATCCAATCCGCACTATTAATTGATCCCGACCGAAAGCATCTGGTCACCAGCAAGGTGGAGCATAGCGCAATAATTAAACACGCCGAAGCATTGGCGCGCCGCGGCTATGAAGTCACCTGGCTGGATGTTGATTCGACCGGGATGATCAATCTCAACGAATTGCAGAGCGCCATTCGCCAGGATACCGCGATCGTTTCTCTGATGTGGGCGAATAATGAGACGGGCGTGCTTTTTCCAATCGAGGAGGCGGCGGAAATATGCCGATCCAAAGGTACTCTCTTTCATACGGACGCGGTTCAGGCTGTGGGAAAGATCGATATTGATCTCGGCCGCGCACCGATCAGTCTCCTGTCTCTCTCCGGACACAAACTGCATGCGCCAAAGGGGGTTGCGGCGCTTTATGTGAACCGTCGCACCAAGTTTAATCCTTATCTGCTGGGTGGCGGTCAGGAAAACAAAAAACGCGGTGGCACCGAAAATACGGCTTCAATTGTGGCTCTGGGCCGCGCGGCCGAGTTAGCTTTTGCTGCGCTGAAGGAAGACAGTGTCCGGGTCAAGGCTCTCCGGGATCGATTTGAGGAGGGACTGCTGGAGAACGTCTCATCTCTTCAAATCAATGGTAATCGAACCCGGCGACTACCTAACACTTCCAATCTCGCGATTGAGGGCGTTGACTCGGAGGGAATGCTTATGCTCTTGGACCAACGCGGGATTTGTTGTTCAGCGGGTTCGGCGTGCACTGCCGGGTCTCTGGAGCCGTCACACGTTCTAAAGGCAATGGGGTTCTCAAATGCTCATGCACGCGGGAGCCTGCGTTTCTCATTCAGCCGCTTCAATTCTGAGGCGGAAGTCGAGCAGGTATTGCGAATTATCCCAAACGCAGTGGAAAAGCTTCGATCAATGAGTCGCGGTTTCCTCGCAGCTTAGCCTATCGATTCGGTCAGCATGCAAGGCTGATGTCGGCACCCGACTACCTTGAGCTGTTTTGAGAACACCTGTTGACGTATCCAGCCATTCCGTGACCACCGTGTCCTTCGCGCGAGCCTTTTGTCCTTTTCATGGTTCATCAGAAGGCCATTTCTTGGGCGGCTCAACCGGGGCAGCACCAGAAACCGAGAAGAAGCATCGCACGGAGGGCACGAAGAGCACGGAGGATGTTGATCTTCCATGGGGGTTCGCGCGATGGGAATAAAGACTGGTTCGTAAGAAAATCGCCGGTTGACGGAAAGGGAGCGACAACCCTCGGCAAACGTATCGCCAATGGCCGTTAACGTAGGATGGGACGCGGGATAGGCATGGGAATTGAAAAGTTTGCGGACTACTGGGGCAAGTGACCGGGCGGATAGCGATCCGGAACGACCCGAATCGCGACCGATTCACCATCAAATTGAAAAGTGATCGCAAGGCGTCTTCCTCCGGGCTCAAATTCGGTTTCAGCGCGCAATCCACGTGCGACCTCCACTTTTTGAACGCCTGCTTCGACGTGAAAGATCCACACCTGCTCTGCCTCCAGCAAATGCCGCCCGGGCGGCAAAGACGGCAACCGCAAAACTCTAATTTCGTCAACGTTGCTCAAAAACCCAAGCGGTTTTCCATCCAAAACGATGGTCATCTGCGCCGCGTTGGCGT
This sequence comes from Chthoniobacterales bacterium, assembly GCA_035938215.1. GTDB lineage: Bacteria > Verrucomicrobiota > Verrucomicrobiia > Chthoniobacterales > JAFAMB01 > DASZHC01. The sequence continues at coordinate 8,952 of DASZHC010000232.1, read as the reverse complement.
ATCCCTCCGCCATTTTCAGAGTCAGCGTCGTTTGGCTCGCGCTCTTGTCGGCTTCCGATTTCGCGTACGTAACGAGTTCGGCGGGCCACTCATTTTGAGGTAGTCGGGCAGCTTGGGCAATGCGAAGTCCCCGGTCCAGTCCCGTTCCATAAAGCGGATCAAATATGCGACCCTCTTCGACAAAATGCATCAGCGCCGAACGCAACGTGCCTCGTTCAGAAGGAATCGCGGCCAACTGCTTCGCCGCCCACTCGTCGGCAACCGCCTCCTCGCGGGTATGCAATGCGAGATGTCCATATTCATGTGCCAGGAAAAATCGGGAAGCACCCGGATGCCGCCTATCGATCTCGCGCTCACGTTCCGGACACAAGAAGATGGCGCCTCGCGGGTAAACCAGGTTTGGCTGGATGCTTGCCCCTACACCGTGGCGCGTTTTTCCGCAGTCTTCAAAGACAGGCACATTTTGCAGCTCCATCGGAGGAACCCATTGGCCATTGGCCCGACGCGCGCCCATCGGAGACAGTAAGGCCAGAATCATCATCAACCAGAAAGTGCCGGGGAAATGGTTCCGAGATAAGCCTTTCTTTCGGCAAGGAATTGACACGAAACATCGCTATTACCAACTCGTACCAGAAACCGCACGCCCGAATTCGGGTGCCAAGAGGCGGCATTCCTTGTTTGACTCCCTTGTGAACTCAACGATTTTTGTATCATCGTGAAGGAAATTCAGCTTAGCCGGCCGGAACTCGCATTTATCATAGCTACCCGCGCAATGCTCGGCGCTGGAGTCGCCCTTCTTCTTGCCGACCGACTCACGGCGGAGCGGCGAAAGGCCGTAGGTGCTACCCTCGCAGCTGTTGGGTTGCTCACAACCATTCCCGCAGTCTGGGCAATTTTCGGCAAGTGCGACTAAGTTTATCGATACGGGTCGCAGTCAGGAGTCGAAAAAAAGCCTCAAGTTTCACCTTTTAGCTCGGTAATTTGTCTCAGGCTCTAAATGTTGCGCCTTCAGCCACGAGGCCTGACAATTTTTGAGCGAGTGAATACTTCGATCCTGTTTCCCGTCCAAACATGGAAGCAAGGAAGTGCTTCAATCGTACGATAAAGTGATGTTACATCCGCCGGTGTGTGCTGGCGGTATAGGGCGCACGCCGGTTCCTTCCTATCACCGCAACGCTACGGGTGAGAAGGTGGTATTCACTAGGGAAGCCGCGCTCAGACCGGCGAGATGTAAGGATTCTAAACTCGCGTCGGGAGCAGCGTCGATTGGGTGAAGCGGCCTCGCCGAAAAACCGCAAAGAAGCTGGCAGTCCGGGCTGTGTTTTTGACGCCGGAGAAATTCAGTGGTAGCCTTCGCTAAGACGAGGTTGCCCGGTAGCGGGCGGGGATGTGATGGACACGATGACTTACGCTTCAGCCGCAGTGCTTCCGTGGCGCGTTGCTCAAAATAGCAAATATTCCTGCGTTCCAGAATCAGACTTTGTTCCGTTTGACTTATCGTACATTCAATTCGTCAGCGACAAGATTGGCAATCCCAATGATTTCAGATTGATCTCGCAATCCCGATAAAAGTGGTCGTAACCCAGTTCCACGATCGTGTTTGCATTAGGCAGTAATTCGTCCGCCAGAAGAGTTAGCCCGTCATGAGGACCATACTTGCGCAGAAGCGATTAATTTACTTTATGCAGTCCGGGAGAGACCCAGAGTACCAGGAAATATAGAAAGTGGAGCGGGATGCGCCCTCTAGCGCCAGTCCGCTCGGACCGCCTTGCCGACGGCCCATTTTGATCGCAACGAATGGCATCTTATTTCGGGGACAGGACACTAACGTTCTCTCGCGCCGGGACCGGATCGGCTCTGGAGTGTATTCGCATTCCGGACCCGGCTTGGGTGCGTGATGCCCTAGCGGATGGCTGATGTATGTGTCAGAACATCCCCTGGGGCATTACCGGCAGCTTGTGAACAAGTTGTGAATATTCTCAAAAACAAGAATTTCGGAACAACCAAGAAATGGCACGATGACTAGAGAAATTTGCTGCGTTTACAAAAGAAAGACAATTCATCACATAGATTTGCCGAAGACAGGAGGAAACTGTCCTAGATTCCAAAATCTGGAACGTCGAATGCTAGGATGTGAATAACTTTTAAAAAATGCAATCCTTAGGTGATTCAAAATCCAGAATCAACTTAGAGTTCCGTGCCGACGCATCTGTGCGTCTTCCGCAGCACATTTACGCTGTGAGTCATGGTCAGTTGGGACCGATGGAGATTTTCCTGGTGCAGATCGGGGCGGATTATCTGGCTTTCGGTGAGTCAGCGTCTCAGTAGAGGCGCTAAGTAGGCGAAGCGTCCCGCTTTGCACGCTTCAAGACAGTGCAAACCGAGACGATTCGCCTACATCACATCCGGATGACGGGAATTTTGTTCTCGTTGTCCAGGCAGCTTTGAGGCCGAAAGCAAAGGGATGGCCTTTGCACTTTCATCTGGCTGGCCGCTGCGCTTGGCGTTCATCCCCCCAGGGTCAGTCGGAGAGAACCCAAAGCCCGCCAGCAAACCACTGATTACCGATTTTAAACATCTTCCGTGGCCTCCATGCAATGATTCTTCTCGGGTTTTTCAATGCTGCTCCGATTGAGCTGCCCAAGATGGCTTTACCTGGCGAATCTTGAAGTGGTAATACAACCTGCGATTTGTTATGCGGAAAATCGTCCTTTCCGGGCTGTGCGGGTTCTCCTCTTGGCTCTTTTGGCAGGCGCGGCACGCGCACAGCTGACGGGTCTCACCGAAGGATTTGATGATGTCCCGAGTCTGTTTACGTCTTCGCCAAGCGCTTCAAATCATTGGTTGTTTGAAAATCTCAGTAATCCACCCCCGGGGTCAACATCGTCTACGGGATTTTGGGCTCAGGGCATTCCCTCCCAGTTCAATGACGTTGCCCAGGCTGGTCCCACAAACTCGTTCATCACACAAACGTTTGAAAGTGGATTTGACGACTGGTTCTAGCGGCAATGGCTAACCGGCCCGTAAACTCCGAAGCAAATATTACACCGGCCAACGACTCGCCGACATCGCGACTTTGACTTGGAATCACGTTGATCTTTCCCGAAATGAAATTCGGCTAGAGGCGCAAGACCGCTAGGCGGCTCACAGTTCCAATTGCCGCCCTTTGAGAACTCACCTTGATTCTTTAAGCCGTCGGTGGCGAGCGCGGAAGTCCGATTCGCAAGAGCATTCGGCACGATGGCAAAGCAAGGCAAAACCGGGAACCTTTCAAATTAATTTTCGGATATTCTGGCTCAGGCGGCTCCGCCAGAAAACACCGCACAGGAACACTCACAAGGGCCGCGGCACTCGCCGGACTTCTTACGATCGAGCTCCTTGCGAAGCAAAGTGGCAGCAAACCTACCCGTCTTTTGCAACAACTTTTGACTGATGGACGGGTGCCCCTTGGTTCGCTTGTAATGAACAAGCGATTTATGGCTTTACTGGCTTTTCCGGCTCGGTGTCTTTGTGTTGCAAGCTGCGCTGGGCAATCAATTCAATCGATAACACCTTTCGCAGCCGAAAAGATCAGGTAATAGAAGATAAGGCCGCCCCTGAACTGGACTGACACGGATTGCATAATTCTCTGACCGGGCGCAACCGTGAAGCCACCGCGACTCATCGTTTGTGATGAATTTGATGGCAGCACGTTTCCTGTGGAGGACTCCGATGCGGCACCTATCTGGAAGTCTGTGACCGCGCAGCTACGGTTCGGTAAGACGGCCCCCGTAAAGGAGAGTTCAACCCTCTGCCCCTCCACGCCCGCAACGACGGCCTGAAAATCTCGGGAACCGGATTTAACCTGGAAAGTTTTACTCTGCAGTTGCTGAACACCGGCCGGCAACCCTTGCTGAGCGCCGCTGACGATTCCTTGGATGAAAGGATCCGGTATCGGCCCAGTTTGACCTTCCGGCACGATCCGCGCGTAGACGTCAACGATGAGCAAGTTCTCGGCCGCAGATAGAGGTGCCGCTATCAAAAGAATGCAAAGGAAAGAAGCGAAGCGCACAAAGGAGAGATAGTACGCTATTTCAGGCCCTCTACGCGAGGTTGTTCCGTGAAAAAAGGAGTTTCTCCCCGTATGAAGCGCTATGGGTCGGAGAGTTCAACTCCCGGGAAGTTCCTCCTTTTGACTCATTTGCCGCGCAATCTGCCGACACTTTTGTGCTAAAATTCTCTCGACATTTGCCGTAGCAGTTGGAAGGGCTATAGGACCTGGCAGGTAGGATGAGCATGACACGCAACAGAATTTTGGTTTTGATCGCGTCCACCGCATTGCTGTCTTGCGGGTACGAGAGCTTCGGCCAGTCGCTCGACGACAGTGCGGCGAGAGCGCAGCTCGCTGCAGAAATCACCCAGAAGTACGGCGTACAGGTGAGCGGAGATCTTTCGCTGCCTGAACTTTATGCGATTGTAACCGGCCTCAATGAGATCCTGGCAATCGCGCGACAGGACCATGCAAGTCTTCAGGCCGGGGACTGCCGCAGTCCGGAATTGGGCGAGATGGAGGCCCGGATTGCAATGGCGAACAGAATTAACCAACAATTCGGCACCAGTCTCGATTGGAGACAATACGACTTTCTCGAACTATTCATGCTAGATGAAAAGCTGCGGGGAAAGTCTCAAACGGCTGAAAAATAGGCTGCAAAATTTGGCGAGGTGGTCGGAGGCGACGAGTTTCAAAGTGGGTACAGACACCTCGTTGAGGTCATTTGGTTAAACTCAGCAATCAAATGAATGTAGGCACTTATCTTTGCGAAAACACAACAGAGTTCTCGGGCATTTCAACCATTGCTCTTTTTCCTATACGGCCCCCGTTTGGTGCCGCGGGTGCGACCGGGCCGATTGAACATGATATCGCTTTATCGCCCGGGTCGAGCCCATCGTCCGGATCCTCGACGCCGCGCGTCTGCCCATGGGTGGAGCTCAAACCGAACTTAAAAAATTTCCTGCGAATTTAGCGCAGGACCCGCGTCTCGAGTTGGATGCGACCGGGATTGCCCTGATAAACCGGCAGGCATGACGAACGAACAACTTAAGGCCAAATTGGATAGAGAACCCTTCCGGCCTTTTATTATCGAATTGACTGGTGGTCGACAAATCCAGATCGGTCAGGACAGTGAAGTATTGTTTCCACGCCGGCGCCCGGAACTGATCAAACCCCCTTGCGTTCACTCCGTTTGATTCTTGGCGACGCCGATACTGGAACCCCAATTACCCAGGAAGATTTCGCCCGGCGGTCCGGTGTTCCCCTTGCAACCTTGCGGGCGGTCGAAACCGGAAGGCGACCGCTCTTCGGCGTTCTAAGCCAAATCGCCGTGACAGTCCACGCACAATGGCGAGCAGAATTGAACAAGTGGACCTTGCTAAACTCCGATGAGCTCTACCAAAAGGAATTTGCCGACCCGGAGTTATTTGATCCGGGCGACGCCTATTGTGATGACATGGTGTTACACCGACTCCTTGAACGCACGCTTGATCTCTTCGCCGCGGCCACAAAGGAACAACGGCTCGCGTTGAGCATCCATCTCAACCAGTATCTTCGCACTGTCGCTGTAAGTTTTGGCATCCCACGAGCCGCCTTAGCCAGAACCGAGCCTTATTGGATCCAATCAACCAAGCCCGTAGTTGAGGGGAAGCGACTTCCAAAGACAGCGGTCATTTGGCCAGTCTATCGTGACGGCGAAGTCGCGCGGACAATCTCGCCCCACGATGACGCCGGCTGCCTGTTCGATTTCCGATCCCATCGGACATTCAAAGCAGATGATTATCCGGCGCACTCTGTTGAGGAACACGACCAAATGTTACAGATGAGAACACTTGACGTCGAAACGGCTTTAGTAGAGGAACGAAAAACAAGGGCACCAAAACGGGACAAAGCCAAAAAGACCCCCAAGGAAAAAGTTGAACATCGTCTTGAGATCGGCTCCTAGCCTTGATTGGTGCCGAGGAGATGGCGCGGCATGGTGTTGGCTGGGGCGTATGGCGGTTTGCGTCTGGGCGACGTCAGTCTCCTTTGCTGGAAAAATCTCGCAGCGAGAGGCGCGCGGCTGCTGCCTATTATGTGCGGGAGTCGCTAATGCCTGGGCAGCGCAAGTCTATTGAACCGATAGCGGCAAGACTCGGCGTTGATTCGCAGCGAAACGTCGATTTCTCGGCGCCTAAACCTGCTGGCCTCGCGTAATCATGACGCCAGATAAACCCGAGCAGTACTGGCAGGATCTTTCCGGTCACCCAATTGGATAATGTCATGCCAATGGCAATGGCGTTGTAAGCCGAAAATGCCCTCACCCCCCGGCAAATCGAAGCTACCGAGTGCGGTTTTTGGCCTTTATCTTGGTTCAATCGGAGGTTTTCTGCTTAATTGCGTAATAAGCTGCGTCGATGAGCCTCTTTTTATCAATGGATGACAAAATTATAAGCGACGTTGCCTACAGCCCCTTGTGCCAAAGGAGTCTGCGTGAATGCGATCGCTCCCCGGATACTCCCGGATACGATTCCACCGATGACACGGAAGTCCTGCGCGCCGATGCTAAACGGGAAGAGGCCATTTTAGCGCGAATCCCCACGGGGCGCTGGGGCAAGCCGGATGATCTCCAAGGCGCGACCATTTTTCTGGCTTCCCCGGCATCGAACTATGTCACCGGAACCATTTCTTACCGTCGATGGCGGATGGATGGGCCGTTAAAAACCCCGAGTAAAACCATGGAAACGACTATTTCTCTTCAAACGCTCTTGCGGGCGTTTTCATTCGTTATGGTTGCTGGACTTTCAGCCTCGAATCTCGCTGGTCAAAATACCGCCGGTCAAGTGCCCTCGGCTTTAAAGTGTGCGGCTGGCACGACCATGTCCAGGGAGCAGATCATTGCCGAGGCCGAAAAAATGGCGGATGTGCAATTCGCTCAACTTGCCGGCAAACCGCCGGATATCGATTGGATTCCCGGAGTCATGTGGGCGGGCTACGCCGACTTTTCCCACATTTCATCCAAAAGCACGTACGCGGACGCCATCGAGCAACTTGGGGACAAGGTTCATTGGACGCCATCGCTCGAACCCAAGTCCCCGGATGGCGACGCGGATGACCTCTGCATTGGGCAGGCATTTCTCGATGCCTACACGACAAAGAAGGATCCGGCCCGGCTCGCACCCACCCAAAGCCGAATTGACGCGGTATCCGATTACATTGAAAAAAGCGAACCGGCCAACATTCCCAACTCAAAAGCCGACCATTTGACCTGGTGGTGGTGTGATGCACTCTTCATGGCGCCGCCCGTTCACGCACGGCTTTCGGCCCTCACCAAGGATCCCAAATACCTTAATGCCATGGACAAGGAATGGTGGAAAACGGCCGATCTCCTCTATGATAAAGACGAGCATCTCTTTTTCCGCGACAAAAGTTATATTGGTAAACTGACGAAGAACGGGAAAAAAATCTTTTGGACGCGCGGCAACGGCTGGGTTTTCGCGGGTTTGGCCCGCACGCTCACTTACATACCCAAGGATTATCCCAGTCGGGCCCGATACCTTACGATCTTCCAGGACATGGCGGCCAAGCTGTCCTCGTTGCAGCAGGCCGATGGAACCTGGCGGCCCAGCCTGCTGGACCCGGACGAATTTCCCGATCCCGAAACAAGTGGCACCGCCCTGGATTGCTTTGCCTACGCATGGGGAATAAACAACGGACTTTTGGATCGCACGACCTATCTTCCTGTCGCCGCCAAGGCGTGGGCCGCTCTGCTGGCCGCCCGCACGCCGGATGGCTTGCTCGGATATGTCCAAGACGTGGCCGAGGGTCCCGAAGCCGTCAATGCGAATGGCACGCAACTCTACGCCACGGGAGCATTTCTCATGGCTGCAGCCGAACTCTCCAAATTGGCGCCCATCCCAGTTCCTCCTCCGCCTCAATTCAGTATTCCCTCCGCAGAAAACCCAAGCCTTCTTTCTAAATAGGAAAAACCGTAAGTCGATTTTGTCCGGGGTAGCCATAGCGACGGAATTCGAGTCGGCTTCGTTTTCAATCATAGCCAACCTAACCACACGGTTTCGGTTTATGGCGACCTCGAAAGTCGCCGGTTTACGGCTCTTAGTCTCGAGCCGCCCGATCGTCGAAGGTCGTTATCAACAAGGGACGCCGCAGGACATCAATGATAGGAATTTTGTTCCGAGAGGTGATTTTACGCGATGGAGCTTGTAGAGGGGGAGAAACGCTCGAGCATCTCATCAAACGCTCAGGCCGGCTCGAGGTAAAGCTGGCGCTGGAAATCGCGACGCAGGTAGCCGCCGGTTTGGCTGCGGTGCACAAGCAGAAGCTTGTCGATCAAACCGAGTAACATCATGGTGAGCGTCGAGGAGGGAGAAGGCACTGTAACAGCCAAAATCATTGACCTTGGGCTGGCGAAGCCCGCATCCGATGCGCCTCCTGAAGCTGCGATTTCAACTCCCGGAGCTTTTGCCGGTACACCGGAGTTCGCTAGTCCGGAGCAGTTCGCCGGAGCACTCGTCAGAGCCTGCAGAAAACACCCTCTACCGCTTCGCGCGTTGGAACTCAGGCCGAAGTCAGAATTGCGCTTAACCCGGGATAGATTCCCGCAGTTGCACCCAATGCTCGCCTCCGACATCACGGCCCGCACCTTGGATCAGATCCTTAAGAAACTGAGCGACGGCGCTCGCAATCCCGTGATGCGCTACCTTCGCGCAGTTTTCAACTTCGGGTTAAAGCGAAATTATCTTTCAGAGAACCCGATCAACCGCCTTGATTTTGCTCACCGCCCCAGGCGCGAAGTCGAGATTATTCCGAACAGTCAGGTTTCAAAAATGCTCCATCACGCCTTGAGCCATGATTTGCCCTTGCTCCCCTATCTCGTACTCGGTTTTTTCTGCGGAATTCGACCCGACGGAGAAATCCAGGAA
>DASZHC010000231.1:0-4195 GCA_035938215.1 Chthoniobacterales bacterium | reverse complement strand
GCAGCCGCGAGCATTCGCTCCAGAGCTGTTGCTCCTGATCGGTTCTGACTCGCAATTTGCCGCCGTTGGCATACGCGACCGCACGCACCAGTTTGTGATAGGACTCGCCGCTCCCCGCAAAACGCTGATATGCGGAGCCCTCGGTTATGCGGAGTCGTGAATGGGACCAGGGGCAGAACGGTCCACCAGCGCCGAGAATCAAACCGACCCACTCCCGGGTTTTAACACAAATTGACCTTTCGCGGTTTTAGTCAAAAACACCCTGGCTGCCGCACTCCGCGAAATCGGACGCATCGAGCGGACCCTCTTTACCCTCGTTCAGTCCAGATTGTCAAATAGTAGCTTCCCCGTCCGTTGTCGTTTTCGTTGGCTCGAAAAATCCAGTCACCGCCAATCCAGTTGAGTTTCCCTACCGCTTGCCAATCATATTCGGGCGTACGTCTACCGTAAGGTACACGTTTCCAAGTGACGCCTGATGCCTCTTTCAGACGTTGCTTAATCTCCGCCTCAGAAAACGGTTTTCCGTCCAATCGAACCCACTGAATGGCTCCAACGGTGCCATCTGGGTCAAAATTGAAATAAACGTCAAACTGACCGGCATGAAAATAGTGCGTGTCACTGCCAGATGTTGGCTTCCAGATTGAGAGTACTGCTCATGCCGCTATCAAAGACAAAGATCGCCTGCTGGATGCCAAAGCGTCGCTTTAGACTCGCCAGCAGTCCCCATCTCGCAGCACGGCCAACTTTGGACGCATCGTTTTTCCGTGTGCAAAACGCCCGATTACCCCGCAGCACCTCAAGGCGGATGGGTAGAAGATCTGCAATTGCGCTAGCTTGCGTCCACGGTATCGGCAGACATCGACAACTCCTTTAGGGATATTGAAATCTCTTGGCAAACATCAGCCCTGAAGATGCGGATGCCGAACTGCTATGATCCTCAATCGCCCAGGCGCATCGACGAAACTCGCCGCTCCCGTTCTTTACTTCTTGGGTTTTGCAGCTTGCTTCGCTGCAACAATCGCGCGGCCTTTCTGCTTCGTTGCAGCCGCCCTTGCCTGTTTTTGCGCCGCTTGCTTCTGCGTAGACTTTGGAGATTTGTCGCCCATATGCTTAAATTACCACCCTTGGTTTGGCAGACGCGAGCCTTGAATCGACCAACTTTTGGGATTGCCCCTTTGACCTTTGCGCCTCAGCCTTCTCTCACCATCAATTTAACCCTGTAAGAGGATCACAAATTGGCAAAACGAAACTATCAGTTCGAAAAGCGGAAGAGAGACATTGAAAAGAAGGCCAAAAAGGAAGAAAAGAAGCTCCGCAAGCTCCAGCCCTCCGATCGATCTCCGCCTACGGTGGAAACGAAGTAAGTCACTATGACCAAACCCGAAAAGACAACTGGCCGCATGCCAAACGCTGCTCTGATGAAACCGGTTCAGCCGGACGACGCACTTGCAGTGATCGTAGGATCAACGCCTCTGCCTCGCCCAAAAAGCTGTGGGATTACATCAAGAAGAACAAGCTCCAGGACGAGAAGAAGAGGACTCTGATCAACGCCGATGACGCGCTGAAGGTGGTCTTTCGTGGCAGGAAGCAGGTTGGCCAAAAGATCGATTTCCGGAACACGATTATCATCATGACCTCGAACGTGGGGGCCGTGTTGATCAAACGCCAAACGGCGTTGGGCTTTGGCGCGATCGCCGGTCACGGATCATACGAGGCGATGCGCGACAAGATTCTGGACGAATCAAAACGGGTTTTTAAACCGGAATTCTTCGTTCGTGAGCATCAGTCCCGCTGCATGGTCGTTGACCCGCTTTCGGCCATCGCCAAAGCGGGTGCGGCGCTCGCCGCGGGGAGGGTTGCAGAGCGTTTGATCTGCCTCCGCCAAATCCGAAGGCATCACCCTGGTGTCCACCAGCCTATTGCAAGGCGCTCAACCGCTGACGGAGGAAACGCCCGTGCAAATCTCGACAATTGCGGACACCTGGATTCACCTCACGAACATCAGTCGAGCTGGGGAACGGAATCGCGCGCTCAGCATCGTCAAATCGCGCGGTATGAAACACTCCAACCAGGTGCGCGAACTCATCCTGAGCGATGAAGGGATCGCCCTGGCCGATGTTTACACGGCTGCCGGCGACCTGCTGATGGGTACAGCTCGCTGGCAGAAAGAAGCCGCCGAGAAAACTGAGCAGGAACGCATCCTGGCAGAGGTGGAGCACAAACGGAGCGAAGTCGCGCCAACGATTCCCGGATGGTCTTGGCCATTAGATTTCTCACACGGCGTAGGATTGCTTCCTTTGCCCGTCGAACCATGTGCCAGCCGATTAGGCCATTGAGTCCGGCCCGCCGGCGAGGCATCTGCTCTGAGGTCATTGGCTCGGATCAGCGATGACCGATGGAAATCCTAAAATCGCGCCTTACCGCGTTCTCAAGGTGATTCGAAGGTGTGCCATCTTTCAGGTTGCCCTTGGTTTTGCTCAGCTGCTCCCCAGTCAATTTGCTCGTATTCCGGGACAGCGGTTTCAGCCTTCTGCGAAGGGCACAATGGATAGATCTTTTCATCGACGAGTTCCGAATCAGATGCCTGGGGTATTGTTCGCTTCTGTAGCGTTTTTATCAGGCTCATAGTTTAAGAGTTTCACCTATTCTGCCGCTTAGGTCACTTGATATTTTCGAAATGCACATCGGTACGAACCTTCAAACTTCCAAGCGGCCCGGCATTCCAACGTCGGCGCGTCACTTACGATCAATTGACGGCCTATCCGCCGGGAGCCAAAGCGTTGGTCGATGCCTTTGTTGCCGCTCGAAGGACAGAAGCCGGGCAGTCCAGTAATAAAGAGCATCGCGACAACGCGCGCTCCAGATTTTCTAAACGCGCCTAAAGTTGGCCGGATAAAAGCCGATTCTTAGAAGCGCTATAATGGCCGCAATGATTTACAACCGCATTTTCTCCTAAGCTGTGAGCGAAACTCCAATTCACAATTTGCTTACCGTAAAAGAGACGGCCGAGTACCTGCGGATTCCTCTCCCGACCGTCTACTATCTCGTACAACGCGGAAAGATTCCGGCCATTCAAATCGGCGGCCGCTGGCGGATCAAGAAATCCTCTCTGGATCGCGACATTCTGCGCCAAGACAAGCAAGGCCAACCAACGGTGTTAGTGGTCGACGACGATCCGGGCCTGCAGGATCTCTTTCGAACATTTTTGAAGCAAATCGGCTTCAGTCGAGTGGTGGTCGGTACGGCTAAAGAGGCCATTAATAGCCTCCGGAAGCAGAAATTCGATCTCATGTTTTTGGACTTGCAATTGCCTGACGCTCCCGGTGATCAGGTCTATAAAACAGCCAAGCAGATTGATGCGGACCTCAACGTTATCGTGATCACAGGTTACCCGGATAGCGAGATCCTCGATCGGATTCTTCAGGTCAGTCCCGTCACGGTTCTGAAGAAGCCACTGAAGGTTGAGCATCTCAATCAGACGGTGAAGATTCTCGGGCACAAAACGCCCAAGCTGGAGAGCTAAGCAACAAAGTTCGAAACCGCTGGTGGGGTTGTAACGTAGCCTCTAAGTAAAGCGCATAGCGGCCTTTTCCGACCCTTCAACGATCTTCGTAGGCAATAACAGATGCCCCGGCGTCGCCATGGCTGGACTTGTGCCATGTGCTTACTTTATCGATGATCCATGCTCCCCATCTCTTTTTTATATTATATACATTGTAAATGTTATGATTATATTATATCATTATGTTATATATTATCGGGAAAGCCATTTTAGGTCTACGATTTACCTGCAATCGACATGTTGAGTCCCACTTAGCTTAGAGGTTTAACCGCCGCCTGATCGTCGTTGGGTCTTGGCGCAGGTCGAGCACGGCCGTGACTACAATGCGAGTGCCGTGAATGTGGTAGAAAATTCCGTGATCAAACTTTCGCATTCGCATTCGGTGCTTCGCCCTCCACCTGCCGTGCGAGGTCACACCAAAGTTCGTCGATCAGCCGCCATTTATCCTTGGGATCGAGCGATTGCACTTCAGGAAATCTTTCTAGAAGCATAGCGAAGATATAACACAAAAAGCTCGCTCACGCATCAACCGGATAATTTGCGCACTTTCGTGCCGTCACCCATTAAGGAGTGCTTTTTGCAGTTCATCTCGCGTGATTGCGCCGGTCGGCTTCTGGAGATCCAATTGAGCGG
>DASZHC010000230.1:0-8705 GCA_035938215.1 Chthoniobacterales bacterium | reverse complement strand
TAACGAACTCGCTTTATGCGGCATGGGATGAACAATTCTATCCTGACGGAATTCGCACCTGGTTAGTCAGAGCGGATGCATACCAGGACGGCGGTTTAAAATTCGATCGCGACTTCTTCGTCACTTCTGAGAGCCACCGTTTCCATCAAGTACGACTCGATGGAGGGGACACCTCATCGGATTCATTTTGCTATCCTTCATAATTGCGGGCGGATACGGCTGATGAGTTTCGCACTATGGCCATGGCTGACTCTCATCCTCCTCGGGGCCTGGCATGGAATTAATCCGGGAATGGGATGGCTGTTCGCCGTTGCATTAGGCTTGCAAAAGAGATCGCGCATCTCTGTTTTCCAGGCGCTTTTGCCAATCGCATTCGGACATGCGCTGGCGATAGGGTCGATTGTTTTTCTGGTCTACTTTCTTGGGATCGCCATTCCGATGAAGTGGTTGCAGATAGGGGGCGCCGCAATTCTATTCTGTGTTGCGATCTGGAAGCTTTGGCGCACACGGCATCCGACCTGGGTTGGAATGCAGGTTAGTTTCTGGGACCTGACGAGCTGGTCATGGATCATGGCAAGCGCGCATGGAGCAGGACTCATGATCATTCCGGTCTTACTTGGAGCAAGGGCCTCTTTTTGCGGTTCGCTATCCCCGGACGAAAACCTTTCGGCGACTCTCGATCCGGTGCTCGCGTTGTCTGTCGTGGCCATTCACACGATTTCTCATTTGGCGGTTTCCGCTGTGATCGCCTGGCTCGTGTACGATTTTGTTGGACTGGCGGTACTACGCCGAACGTGGGTCAATTTGGATTTGATCTGGTGCTGCAGCCTTTTGGGAGCGGCGGTTGTTTTACTTTTTGTGCCGATTGCGTACTTTGCGATCTCGCCATAAAAAAAAGACTTGCGATATACTACCAGCTAAGAAGGGTAACTTCTTAGTGATGATTCGCTACGACCATACCAAGTTCACGTTCAGTGCGCCGATATCGACGGGCACGGGCAAGGTCATAGGTCTATTCGCCCGTTGTCAGTGTTCCTGGTGGTGTCGACGCGGCGCCTAGAATCAAAACAATTTTTGTTCGCGTTTTTAAGATCGGATCCGGGACAGGAATACCCGGGCACTTCAACCGCAACTCTTTTTATCGAGAAAGTTTTTTTTATGACCTATTTCTTACCAGCAATGGCTTTCCGTTCGTGGCAACGATGATCGGTGGAGGCTTGGAGGTTCGCTCTGGGTTCGCGGTTTGGCGTTCGCGGTTCGAGGTTCTCCTGACTTCTGTCTTCTGTCTTCTCGGGCTTCGGTCCCCCCTCTCATTTCATGTGGTCGAATGTCGCCTGAAGCAGTTGGATATCAGTCGGATTTCCGAGCTTGTTCCGCGTGTTCTCAATCGATTTTCTTTCAAGGGCATTCTTGGTTGGGCGGTCATTTTCGAAAAATACGCCAAAAAGACCTGGGAACGGCACGTTCGCCAGTCGATAGGCAGCAATCTCGTCGGTGACGTCGTGCCGTAGTTCATCCTCGGGCGTGCCATCCCATTTTTTTTCATCAATTAATCCGAACGTACCACCCTTTCGGGGATTCGCGGGATCGAAAGCTCCGGGATAAAACTCAACGCATTCAGAAAGGCATTCGATTACCGAAAATCCATTGTGATCCATTGCACGCTCGATCATCTGGATCATGTGGTTGATCTGCGTCGCATGCGTCCTTGCAATAAAGGTCGCTCCGGCGGCGAGTAGCTTTTTGATCGGATTCACCGGTTGGTCGATAGCTCCCAAAGGATCTGTTTTCGATTTGTAGCCAACGGGCGAGGTAGGCGAAGTCTGCTTCTTGGTCAACCCGTACACGAAATTGTCCATAATGACGTAAGTCATCCGAACATTTTTCCTGGCGCCGTGGTCAAGATGATTGCCTCCGATAGAAAAACCGTCGCCATCGCCACCGAATAGAAAGACGTGAAGATCAGGTCTCGCAAGACTGACTCCGGAAGCCAACGGGACGGCGCGACCATGTATGAAGTGGGCGCCATGCGAGTTAACGAAATAGGGAAAACGAGAGGAGCACCCGATACCCGCCAGGGTGACGATGCTTTCGTGAGGTAGTTGGCGGCGCTCCAAAACTTTGTAGAATGCCGCGAGCACGGCAAAATCGCCGCAGCCCGGGCACCAGGTCGGATGGTCCGCAGTCAACGCTTTCTTTGTAAGTTTATCTGGCTGCGGGGGGAGCGCCGCAGCGGCCGCTTCGGAAGCACTCATTACATTATACCTTGGAGAATTTCTTTGACTCGGAACGTCAACCCATCGGTTTTGGTCAGGCTCGAGATTTTTGGCTCGCAGAAACGGGCGCGCAGGATCGTTGCCAATTGGCCGTACCCGTAGAGCCCTTGATCGTTCATTTCGGCCACTACAATCCGGTCGAACCGGGCAAAGACATTTTCGAGGCCGCTCGGCAGCGGGTGAAGGTGGCGCAAATGAATAGAGGAAACGCTTTTGCCCTGTGCGCGTGCACGATCAACGGCCTCACGAATGGGCCCGAAGGTCGAACCCCAACCCACAAGAAGTGTCTGCCCTCGAGATTCACCGTATACTTCGGGAAGGGGGATTTCCGCGGCGAGTTCCTGTAATTTTCGCCTTCGCTTCGCAGTCATCGCCATATGGAGCGGCGGCCGGCCGGTTGGATGCCCCATTTCGTCATGCTCCAGACCGGTGACTACCGGATACTTTCCGTCGATCATCCGAGAACCGGGAGGAGCATGGCGTGTGACGCCGTCAAGCGGATAGGGCTTGTAGCCGCTTGGCCTCGGCGATAAATCCGGGCGCGGATCCTGCATCAAAGATTTCAGATCGGGTTCGTCGAACGCTTCGATTCGCGTTGCGAGCGAGCTGTCGCTGAGGATGAAAACCGGTGTGCTGTATTTGCGAGCGATTCTGGCCGCCTCCAGGGCCGTATAAAAGCAATCTTCGACAGTGGCCGCCGCCAGAACAACTCGCGGGCTGTCACCGTGGCTTCCGAACATAGCTTGATAGAGATCGCTCTGTTCGACATTTGTCGGCAGTCCCGTACTTGGTCCTCCGCGCTGGACGTTGACAACGATCAGGGGGATTTCCGCCATCGACGCCCAACCGATGGCTTCTGTCTTCAGGGAGATACCGGGCCCGGCGCTGCCGGTGACTGATAGATAGCCGGCATAGGAAAACCCGAGCGCAAGCGAGACCGCAGCCAACTCATCTTCCGCCTGCACAAAAAGCCCACCGTACTTGGGAAACTCGGAGCGCAATATTTCCATCACGGTTGACCAGGGAGTGATCGGATAGCCGGCCCCATAGCGAACTCCCGCCGCAATGAGTCCGTAGGCCAGCGCCTGATTGCCGTCCATTGTTACCTGGCCAACTCCGCGCTGCCTGTCACGCGGCTCAAATTCGTACCGGGTCGTCAACAAATTCCCGACCGGATAGCTGTACCCGGCCTGGAAAGCCATCAAGGCTGTATTGACGATGCTCTCGTTCTTTCCACCGAAACGCTCCCGGATCAGTCCCTTCAACTTCGCGGTGTCAAGATGAAAAATCGCAGCGATGAGGCCCAGAACAAAGATGTTCTTGCCCTTGTCTTTCGCAGTGCCCCCGAGCGCCTCAACCGTGAGGCCGGTCACCGAAACTCCTACATAGACAAATCGCTTATCCTGAAGATCGGGCTGCACCTGGTCGGAGTCATACAAAAGCACGCCGCCTTCTTTCAAAAAGCCGATATGGTCCAGATAACTATGCTGATAGAAGGCAACAAGAAAGTCGGCCTCGTCACCGGCGGAAAGGACTTCACCGGAGCCAATCCGGACTTGAAAAATCGACGGTCCGCCAGAGATGGTCGACGGGATCGTCATGTAAGTCATGACTTCCTGGTCGCTGCGACCGGCCAAGCGAGCCAACAGCGCCCCTGCTGTTTGAATGCCGTCTTGCGAATTGCCGGCCAGGCGGATGACGGCGTCCCGGATATTTTGTGGCCGCAGGTCGGCCCTTCCGGTGGTCGCGGAGGATCCGGAAGCCAATTCTGACAGAGCGGAGGGTATACTCACAAAAGGATTTAATTTGAACTATCGGAAACGCTCCGGCGTTTGTCAATGAGTGTACCCCATCTTCATTTCCAGGGGAAATTCACCACAGGGGGAAATTCACCACAGAGGCACGGAGAGCACGAAGGTTTTTTTTGGGGGGTACCCAAGGACCCGTTCTTCGACGGTTCGGACGTCGCATGGTTCTTCGCGCTGCAGATACATCCATCCTCAAGCAACTGCCGTGAACAGGGGCCGAATTTCCAAACGCGCTCAAGCGCGGACAACCCTTCCAACAGATCTTCTTCTCCCTTGCAGATCTTCGTGCTCTCTGTGCCTCTGTGGTGAAATCTTCTTCCTCCGCGACCTCATCGGACAAACAGGAGTTGAAGCTTTCCCCCGAGATTGGTTAAGCTCCGCGCGGGCAGAAAAATCATGCGAATTTTCGTCCCGAAAGAGGTTGATCCAATCGAAACCCGGGTGCCGTTGCTTCCAGATATTGCAAGCAAACTGGCCGGTTTGGGAGCCAAAGTCCAAGTTGAACTGGGACTCGGCAGCGGGCTGAATTACAGCGACGCCGACTACGAGCGAGCCGGTGCAACGATCAGTTGCGACCGAATCGGATCTCTAAAGGAGGCAGACGTGGTGTTGCGCGTTCGAAAGCCGCCTTGGGACGAAATTGATTCTCTCAAAGAAGGCTGTATCCACGTCAGTTTTCTCGATCCCTTCAATGAACGAGAACTGGTTCAACGTCTCGCGAGGGCACACGTAACGGCTGTGAGCATGGAGATGATACCGCGTATTGCTGTGGCGCAGAAGATGGACGCGCTCAGCTCTCAGGCAAACCTAAGCGGGTACGTCGCAGTCGTCCTTGCAGCGGCCGTGAGCGATCGAATCTTTCCTATGCTCATCACACCTGCCGGCACGATTAAGCCGCTTCGAGTCTTCATCATTGGCGTTGGCGTGGCAGGTTTGCAGGCTATCGCCACTGCACGCCGCCTGGGGGCTTCCGTGGAAGCATTTGATACGAGGCCGGTTGTCGAGGAACAGGTGAAATCGCTGGGCGCTAAGTTCGTGAAAGTAGACCTAGGCGAAACGGGCGAAGCCGCCGGAGGTTATGCAAAAGCGCTGACCCCGGAACAGCTCCAGAAACAGCGTGAAGAGATGGCCAGGCATGTTGCACAGGCGGACGTCGTTATCACGGCAGCGCAAGTATTCGGTAGAAAGGCGCCCGTAATCGTTACCGCGGAAATGATCAGACAGATGAAGCCCGGAAGCGTCATAGTCGACACGGCGATCGAGTCTGGCGGTAATGTGGAATGTTCGAAATACAACGAAGAAACCAACGTCAACGGAGTGAAAATCATCGCCTTTGCAAACTTGCCAGGCAGGGTGGCCGCACACGCCAGTGAGATGTTTTCAAATAATCTCGGAGCCTTTGTCGACCACTTCTGGGACGAGAACACAAAAGGCTTTCGGCTCGACCTGACAAACCCGATTCTAAGAGGCTGTGTGATCACGCACGCAGGCCGGGTCTGCAATGAGGTGATCCAAAAGGCATATGCCCCTGAAACTGCGCAGCCAGAATCCTTGAAAAGCAAAATTGATTACAGATGAGTCGAGTTTTTTCCGTGTCCGTGCATCAATCGTCGGGTGGCCATGCTTTTCAAGGATTCTATAGAGCGGGACCGTGGAACCTAAAGGTACCGGATTCCCACCATGTATATATGCACGTACGAATCAAAAGACCAGATGCAGTACACTGCACGCGGGATTTCCGCCGGACGCTTAGCCTTAAACAAATTTCGGTCCCGCAAAAGCGAGGCCACTTGACCCAACCGATGCCGCTCCCAACCCAACCAAGATACCCTTAGATCTCGCTGATCCGAGGCGTGGCCTCGCTAGTTTTATGACATCCGAAACATTGATCGCAACATTCTACGTTTTTGTTCTGGCCGCGTTTCTTGGCTACCAGGTTATCTCCCGCGTTCCTCCCCTTTTGCATACTCCTCTAATGTCGGCAACGAACGCCATATCCGGGATCTCGCTTGTCGGTTCGCTGGTCACTGCGGGCGCGCACCAGAGCGCCGTCAGCGCCATTCTGGGGTTCGTCGCGGTAACCTGTGCAACCACAAACGTCGTTGGCGGCTTTGTTATCACGGATCGGATGCTGAAGATGTTCAAACGCAAAACCAGTCCCGCTCCGAAGAAAAAAGAAAAGTAATCCCTAGCGAGGCCGCGCCTCAGACAGGCGAGATCTCAGGGTATTAGGGTTGCGCTAGGAGCAGCGCCGGTTGGAGAGCGGCCTCGCTCTTGCGGGACCGAAATCTTTGTTGTGATCAGAATACTGCGTTCGGGCTATTGATTCGTGCGTGCATTTACAAGCAGTGTGGGAATCGGGTACCTTTCGGTTTAGTGGTCCC
Source organism: Chthoniobacterales bacterium (assembly GCA_035938215.1). Classification (GTDB taxonomy): domain Bacteria; phylum Verrucomicrobiota; class Verrucomicrobiia; order Chthoniobacterales; family JAFAMB01; genus DASZHC01. The sequence goes on along the minus strand of DASZHC010000230.1, from coordinate 2,237 downwards.
GCTTATAGAATCCTTGAAAAGCAAAGCCACCTAATGATTAATGTGCGGATACAGAAAAAATTGACTCATCTGTAACCGGTTTTGCTTTTCAGGGATTCTAGCGAGCGTTCACAACTACCTGCGGTCTGTGCGAACCTTTTTCACCGAATTCAGCTACCTCCTTGCGTCGGTGCTCTTCATTCTCGGGCTGCGGGGGATGAGCCACCCCGAAACCGCCCGGCGCGGGATGCATCTCGCAGAGTTCGGCATGCTGATGGCTATTCTTGGAACGCTTCTGGTGCGTGAAATCGTCAGCTTCGAATGGATAATCGCAGGTCTTCTCCTGGGATCGACGATCGGCTTGGCCATGGGCATTTGGGTGCCGATGACCGCAATGCCCCAACGGACTGCTTTGTCGCATGCCTTTGGTGCACTAGCTGCCGCGCTCGTCGGCGTATCCGAATATTATTTGCACGGTGCAAAACTGGGCGAATTCACAATGGGCGCCATCGGATTTGAAGTGCTTTTTGGTTCTCTGACGACGACCGGAAGTCTTGTCGCATTCGCCAAACTGCAGGGACTCTTGCCGGGCGTACCGTTGGTTTACAAAGGGCAAAATGTTTTCAATATCTCGCTTCTAGCGGTGACCGTCGCCTGCTTCGTCTGGCTTTTGATCAATCCCGGAGCAGCTCCTTTGTTTTATCTTATGTTGGCACTGGCATTCGTATTCGGAATTCTTCTTGTCCTGCCGATAGGAGCGGCGGACATGCCGGTGGTGATTTCGCTGTTGAATTCCTATGCCGGGCTCGCCTCTGCAGCAACCGGATTTGCCATCTCAAATAAGGTGCTGATTATCGCGGGGACCCTGGACGGAGGCTCAGGATTCATCCTGTCAATCGTTATGTGCAAAGCAATGAATCGTTCGATCACAAACGTCCTCTTCGGAGCGTTCGGAAGCATTTCGGAAACGGTGGCGCTGGCGGAAACCGGAGACATGCGCGAAGCGAACGCGGAGGACACCGCCGTGCAACTGGCGTACGCTCGCCAAGTCGTGTTCGTTCCCGGTTACGGGATGGCAACCGCTCAGGCGCAGCACGCATTGCGTGAACTCGCCAATGTGCTTGAAGAAAAAGGAGTGACCGTGAAGTATGCGATCCATCCGGTGGCCGGACGGATGCCCGGGCATATGAATGTCTTATTGGCCGAAGCCAACGTTCCTTACTCACAACTTTACGAACTCGAGCACATCAATCCGGAGTTTTCGTCCACGGACGTCGCGGTCGTTGTTGGCGCCAACGACGTCGTAAATCCCGACGCGCGCGACAATGCAAAGAGTCCAATTGCCGGAATGCCGATCCTTGAAGTGGACAGAGCCAAATCGGTCATCGTGCTCAAGAGGGGCCGTGGGAGGGGTTTTTCCGGACTCGAAAACCCGCTGTTTTTCAAGCCGAATTGCAAGATGCTCTACGGCGACGCCAAGGAGTCGCTGACCCATCTCGTCCAAGCGACGCACAAGGCTTAGAAACGTGAACAACTCATCCCGCAGTAGCGAAGACGGGAATCGACGCCATTGCTGGCCGACCTCCTGGAGCTGGAGGGCGTCCGCTCCGTCGGCGCCGTGAAATGGTGTTGATCTCGGCTACCGACGGCTGCACCGCATGGACTGATTCCGAGTTCATTACACGAGTACTTATCCTCAGGTATTTGGCAACCCTAGCTGGCTGCCAGCCTTTAAGCTGGCCCCCCCTCAAACGTGCCAATGTCTTGATAAGGAGTAAGAATAGTCTGATAAGATCCGATTCGGAGAACGCGGATATGAATGCTACCCCACTCGGTTTTCAGCGCATCAAAGTCATTGCCTGGTCAGTCTCCGACCTCAATCGGGCAAGTCGGTTCTACGGCGAGACTCTGGGCTTGCCGCCGGCGTGCGAAGGTACCGACAAGGTTGGCTATCTGCTGGGTCACACAATTCTGATGCTCAAAGCGGATTGGTATGCTGGTCCAACCGAATTGCCGAATCCAAGAGTCATAATTTCCACAGATCATGCGCCATCGACCGAGGCGGCTCTTCAGGCGCGCGGTGTCACGATTCCCGATCGGGTACAAGTAAATGATGAATGTTACGTCGGCAGCTTTCTGGATAGTGAGGGAAACAAGCTCTGGTTTTGCTCACCGGTTTAGTGTGCCGTCTCGCATATAATGGATTACCGGTGTCGGGGTACCGGTGACGGGGTCATGTCTCAACTTTCAACATTTGC
>DASZHC010000229.1:0-11831 GCA_035938215.1 Chthoniobacterales bacterium | reverse complement strand
CGCAGCGCTCTGATTTCTCCAGCGTATTCCCATAACTTGCTTTGAAACGGGCCCGGATGAGATTCAGGGGTCAATTCGCCTGTCCTCCTTCGTTCCCGTTATCGAGATCGCGACGGCTGTTGATGTAGTCCGGATCCATTTGGTTCTCCGGATCGGCATCCAGTTCATCCCAAATGCAACACTGGGATTCCCACTCGGTGACCACCTCCTCCGCTAATTTCGCCGCGCAGGCCGCTATCCTGGCAGTCATGGTCTCGGCTGCCGGATCCTCCGGCATTCGGCGATAGATCTGCGCAGCGATCGGCAGGCTGGCTATCAGGGCTTTCAGGAACACGTGTCTCTTCGTCATGCGATCCTCCGAATGTTCCAAACCAACTTGTTTGAATAATCGAAACTTCCCGACTCACCCATATCCCATCGAATCGTGAACGAAGTGCAGTTCACGTGAGAAACTGTCCCCTCCACAACGCTTCCGACGAATGGCATTCGCCACCTGATACGGTCACCTTCCCGGAGGTGCCCGAGGTCCACTGATGGCCTTTTAGCAAGTTGCTGACTCATACGTCCTCCGGGTGAATGATTCCCCTCCGCAACAACCACAACGTGCAGGCCCGGTCGATATCGGCCATTAAACCCCAGAGGCAGGGCTGTTCAGCAAAGCCGACCAGGTAAGGCAAGCCGCCGGCCGTTTTAGGCTGACCTTTACGAAAACGAACTGGTTTAGCCTTCATTCGTCGCCAGCCCTCCAATCTGCGTTGGCGACTTGATGGCGCATAGTGGCCCTTAGGATTTCATCCTCGCAAGGTTCGTCGCTGGTGATCCAATCCAGGCAGCCTTGATGCAGTGGCACGCCGCCGACGCTGTAGATCATGCCACCTTTTTGGCATAGGGCACAGACGTCGCTCACAGTGGCCTCCTGCGGTTAAGAATGCTTAGCGGAAAAAGGAACCGACGCTGGCGCTCCCAAATGCTTTGGTGCGCATTCGCTTTGAATGACCGCAGCGAAAACGGTATTGTAGAATACAGCCTGTTGCTCATTGTCTTGGCAATGGGTTTCGGGTCAGGGCCGGTGACGCGGTGAGGATCGCGAATCCGGCCCGCTTTGTCTTTATGGTTTCATTCGGACGTTTCTGGATGTGATACCAGCCTTCCTGGGCAAGCCGTTACCAGCCCTGCCACAGCCAAATGCGCTTGGCCGGAACCAACCGCCTGAACCGCAAGGCATTATAACCGCCTCATTCCGTTTCATGGATTCGGACTTGTTGATCCAACGTCGGACCAACTCGCGAGCTGGCAACAATACGATGCGCGGCTCACTGAATACTCGAACAAAGATGCTGATTGGCCATATCCCACGGCAGCCTCCAGCAATTGGGTGGGATCAACCTGGAACGGCGATCCACGCGCTGTCGAAGGGACGACCGTAGCCGTCGACTTCAGTCGTATTCCGCGTGGCTCGTTGCTCTATATTCCATCACTCGAAATGTACGCCGAAGCTAATGACACCGGCGCAACGGGTCAATGGGCTCAAAGCGATACAGGCCTGAGCGATTATGGAACGCATGGGGTCGGTCGCGTCGACGTTTACAACATGGCTGGAGAAAGGTCATCCAGTCAGGTACAACGCGATTTCGCGAGCTGGGTTGGAGGCCATGAGTTCGGCCAGATCTATGTCGTCAGCCGGGGAGACAGCTGGAAAAAGGGGATCAGGTGACGCCGCCTGCTCAATGGAGAGATTCAGAATGAAGAAAATTATCCTGCAAACAACTACGCTTCTTTTCGTCGTGGGCTGTGTGTTTGGGCAGAACCCACCATTGATCGGGGATCCTTACGCAGCACGCGGAAGGACGAAAAGTCCGGATAGAAAATACGACTGGATCGTCAAGGAAATCCCAACCATCCGATACGAACTCATCAATGTCGCCACCGGAGACGCGATCGCTACTGTCAGCTCCTATTACCCCAGCGCCAATGCGATGAATGTTCGGTATGCAAATGCCGTCGGGGTATTTTGGAATAGCGACAGCACGTTTGTGGCACTGGATGAACTTAATCGCAGGCGCGCAGGCCATTTATACTTCTTCGCTCTAACCGGAGGAAAAGCCCACGAGTACCGGGCGGAGCAATTCATTCCAATTCCCAAAACGGCCGACGAGGCTCGCTTTGTCGTTGACCCGGGTTGGATCTCTCCGACAAAAATCCGGGTTCGATTGGCGCTGAAATCACCCGGAAGCGACCCAACGAGCAAATTCTATCTCATCGATTTTTCAAATCCAGATACCCCTCAAGTTCAGGCAACGCATTAGCGCGGGCAAACGGGATTTGCGTCTCGGACTGGGATTTACCGCATAATGGTGATGTGGGGCGGACTTCAAACCGGTTCCAAAGTCACCTTCACCGAAGTTAATCCGGAAATGACCATGTCGATGCCTTTTTGATAGTCGGTAAGAGGAAGCCGATGCGTGACAATTTCATCCATCGGAAGGAGCCCTTGTTGAATCATTCGGATTGCGACAGGATAGCATCGCGGACCGAGGTGTGATCCATGCAGATTCAATTCTTTTGAATCGCCGATGATCGTCCAATCGACGGCCACCTTTTCGCGCATCACGCTGAACTCGACAAAGGTGCCAAGCTTACGAATCATATGAAGGCCTTGCTCAACCGCACTTGGGTGGCCCGTCGCCTCGATGTAGACATCGCACCCGTACCCTCCGGTCAAATCCCGAACCTTCTGGACCGCGTCCTCTTTCTTTACGTTAATGGCAATATCCGCGCCTGTCCGCTTTGCAACTTCGAGGCGATCGTCGCTGAGATCGAGAGCGACAATCCTTTCGGGCCCTTTCATCTTCGCGGCCGCGACCATCCCTAAACCGAGAGGCCCGCATCCTGCGATGACAACGGTGTCCTGGTAGCGAATATCGCCGCGCTCCACCGCATGGATTGAGCACGCAAGCGGCTCGATGAATACGGCATGATGAAAAGGAATTGTTTTCGGCACCTTGTAATTTAGTGCTCCCGCCGGGAAGACCATGAACTGAGCCCAGGAACCAAACGTTCGTTGTCGAAAACCATAGATATCGTGAGGGTTGCACATCCAGTAGGCCCCCATCTTGCAGAACTTGCAGTCCCAACACGGTACGATCTGTTCACTAACGGCGTGATCGCCAATCTCCAGGCCATAGAGTTCAGCGGCGCCATCCCCAAGTCCGACAACTTCACCTACAAATTCGTGGCCAGGCGTAACCGGAGCCTGACAGTAGCCGACGCGGTGTTCATCACCCCAGAACAATGCCGCGCCCGTATAGCATTTGATGTCACTCGCACAGATACCGGCGCTGGTCACCCGAATTAAGACTTCACCCGGACCGGGTTTCGGAACTGCACGTTCTTCGAACCGGTAGTCATGAGGTCCATGAGCCATGACGGCCGGCATGGTTTTCGGTAATTTATCCACACTCATTTATTCATTCTCCTTACTCGATTCTCCTTGGTTGGTTTGTTTCCAGCGTAAGCGAGCGGGAAAACGGCGGCGAGAAACGACCGAGTACTTTACATTTACCCGATCTCGGAATTCCCGCTCGGTTTTTTGCGCGCTTTTTGCAGTATGTTCAAAAATGCAAGGCACGTGGAGAACAACTCAATTGCATTGTCACATGATCACGGCCGGATCTTCTTAAGCGGATTCCCCTATGTTCAGAAGAATGCTGTGTATCCTTTGCGTTGCGTCCGTTGTCCTGGTCGTTCCAGCCCGGAGCGATGAACCAATCGCGGACCCGATCGCTGACTATCTTGGGATGAACGTCCCGGATCGCGCTTCCAATGCCGGCCATCTACTCATTATAAAGAGGGTGGAGGTGGATCTGGAGGGAGACGGTAAGACTGAGGTTTTTTTGGGGACCTGGTACCGCCATTCCGGCCCGAATACGTGGCTCTGGGCGTGTTACGCGCCAGTTGCGGGTGGTTACAAGCGCGTCACTCCTGCCCATTCCGATGTTTTAATTGATTTTGACGGAATTTATGTAGGCGACCTTCCTGAGATCGGACGGCACGGGATGGCGCAAGCCTATAGTCTTGAACTCGACAACAAGGATCGAGAGCAGTCCAACATGATCAGTGACGTGACGTTCTATTACATCGAGCAAGGGGAGCTTGTGCAAAAGGGGACAGGGGCTCTTGACCGAGACGACCCCGGACAGGAAGCGGAATATGAATTCTATTTTGGCCCGAACCGGAAAGTCTCAGCAACACCCAAGATAGAATCGTTCACCGTGCAGGAACTTGCGTCCAAAGGCTATCGAATACCCAACTAACGAGGCCGCGCCTCACCCCAGCAAGATGTAAAGGTGAAGGCTGGAAATCGAACGACACAGGTGTGGGTTCGGCAGTTTCTGGATTCGAGAGGTTAATTTGCCCGAAACTTCGCTAGCGCAAAAACGTCAAAAGGTAAGAGGTACTTCTTCCCGCCCGGAGAACCCGGGATTGGGATAAAGCGCTGAAAAAAGCTAAATTTCGCCTCGTCTAAGAGAGAAAGTAAGGCGATATTGGACTGAGCAGAGGGTCATCATGAACAAATTTTTAGTTATTTCTGCTAGCTTTTTCATTACAGGCGCTGCTGCCTTGGCTCAGCAATTCACAACGAGCCCTCGCGTTGCTCCTCAGCCTGAGCCACCCAGACCGCTAGTCGAGCAAAATTCAAATTCCTCCTGGTTTAAAAAGTTTCAGGCCGCTCCAAACAAGTTGCAGCTTCTAAACCCAGCTGCGCCTCGACAGTATGGAAGCGGGGAGCAGGTGGTTGTCGCTGACACTCAAGATCCAAAGGAGAGGCCGAGGTTTCTGCGATTGTTTTCCATCGCATTTTAGCGTGAATGCAGGAAGTGCAAGGGTCGTCAGGATTCATAACGAGACGTGTCGGGAGCAGTTAAATCACCGGTCGCAATCTTTTGTCCCACGTTCTTGAAACCGGAGATGTTGCATGTCTACCGGCAAGTTGCCGGCCTGCGCAGGGTTTCGCCCGTAGTTCTCGCATTCAAACGAGAGAATTCGGATCGATTTCCCGTCCAAAAGGTTCGGCTTGTGAAGCGATCTCGCTTTCGCTGGCTCCGGCGAATTTGGAACGTACAAATTCGGAAGATTCCTCAGCAGGCTTACCCCGGCGAGTTGGATTCAATCCGGCGCTTACTGGCTGCTGAAGGCTGCAAGGTGCTGCATATCTATTTTGGTAACAACGGAGTGTTCTGGCTGCCTCTGATACGTCGCTCGCCAGTGCCGGTCATTGTCTCATTCCATGGAGCGGACGCCGGCGTAAACGTCGGCTCCAAAACGGCCAGACGTCTACTTGCAGAGGTGTTCGATCTTTGCCCGGTTATTCTGGCCCGTTCCAATTCGCTGGCCGCGGCATTGGCGGAACTCGGGTGTTCGCCAGCCAAGATAGCGATCCAGCGTGCTGGAATTCCCTTGAGCACTTTTCACTATATGCACCGTCTAAGGCCTGAGAAAGGGGCGTGGCAGCTTCTTCAGGCTTGCAGATTAATCGAAAAAAAAGGGCTGCATTCCACTCTTCACGCTTTTGCCGCCTTTTCCGCTAAGCATTCGCACGCCAGACTCACGATCGCCGGAGACGGTCCGCTGCGGGAGAGCCTTGAACAACTGGCGGTCAAATTGGGCGTAGCCGAGAGAGTTTTCTTTACAGGGTTTGTGGATCAATCAACTCTTCTGGCCCTCTACCAATCGAGCCACTTTTTTGTTCATCCAAGCAAACAGCCGGCGGATGGCGATCGCGAAGGAATTCCTAATAGTTTGCTGGAGGCAATGGCTACCGGTCTTTCGTGTATTGCGACTGCACATGGCGGAATTGCTGAAGCGGTTACCCATATGAAGTCCGGGATTCTGGTCGGCGAATCGGATCCTGAAGGAATCACTCATTGGCTTGAGCGTCTGGCTGGGGACGACGCGCTCAGAGAATCGCTGGGTCACGGAGCCGCCGGGACCATCGAGGGAAACTTCGATTTGATGAGCCAAATCAGGATGTTAGAAGAGATCTATTTCAACGCAGCCTTGCAGCGGCCGTGTTCAACTTCCTGAACCTATAAATCGCGCAACGTAATTGCCAAAGCGAGCAACTTGTCCTTTGGCGGGGAAATCAACAATCGCATACCCTTGATTCGAAACAAATTTAGCCGTGTTTGTGTCAAATATCATGACACAATAGATATTCACCTGCGGAGCTTGCTCCAAAGAACCGGCAAAGAAGGAGGTTGCGTGCTGTGATCTAATCAATTTTGGCCAGAGATCCTGAACGATTTCACCGTCCAACAATTTCGTCGTATCGATTGCCAGGTAGTGAGGTTCATTACCGTAGCGCGCCGAATTTTTGCGCCAGAAGTTCTTCGCTCGCTCTTCCGCTCGCGCGATTTCATTCTGACCGGGAAAATAGGTATCAATCGCCCAGTCGCTGTTGTCGATTTTTGCCGGATTGCCGGTGCTGCAGCAGCAAAAAAGACCGCAGAGGAACGCGATCAGCGTTATCCTTATCGGGCCCATCGTCTGCGCAGGCCTTTGCTGAACGTTTTGGAGCCGCCGCACCCCGTAAATAGACGCCCTCGAAATCGGAAATCAAACGAAGAGCGGATACCGAACGGCCGCTTTGATGCAAATCGGCCGCGGTAAAGTTGAATGAGATTGAAATTTTCTATCGAATGCGATAACCGCTGCTGATCTCCATCGAGAAAAACGTCATCTCAGAAACCCCCATTGAAGGTCCCTTTATGAGCAATATTTCTCCTGTACTGGTCGGCGGCGAAGCTCTCTTTGATTTTATATCCACGGATGTCGGATCCGGGCTTGGAGGAAGCGTTCGTTTCGAAAAGAGGGCTGGCGGTTCTCCATTCAATATCGCTGTCGGGGTACGTCGGTTAGGCGTGCCCGTGTCGTATATTGGAAAAATCGGCGTGGATGAATTTGGCGATGCGCTGATGGTGTTCCTTAGCAATGAGTTTATCGACGTGACAAATGTCATTCGTGAACAAGGGACCAAAACCACTTTGGCTTTTGTCGCGGTCGACAAGGATGCAAAGCCGGAATTTCGCTTTTATCGCGATAGCGCAGCCGACGTCTCTCTGCGGCGCGATGAAATAAGCAGCGTTCAACCGACCGGTTTCTCTCTTTATCATGCCGGGGGAATTGTTCTGGCGGAGGAACCTTCGGCTTCATCATACGCGCGCCTCGTAGATCGTTTTTACGAAAGTGACGTTCCGATTTCTCTCGATCCGACTGTCCGCAGATCGTTGATCTCCGATCCGGATCGTTACCTTGCGCTTTTGCTCAAGATCATTGAGAAAGTCACGATCCTGAAGGTAAGCGACGAAGAGCTGCAGTTCCTGACAGGGTCAAACGACTTTGATCAAGCCATCAAAGCTTTGCCTCTCAAGAAAGGAGCACTCGCGTTTGTCACCCTGGGTCGCGCGGGTTCATCGGTCTACCGCGACGGCGTAAAGCTTTCACAGGTCCCTGGGTTCTCCGTTAAGGTCGTCGAAACGACGGGATGTGGTGACTGCTTCATGGCTTTAACTCTCGCGCAGCTGGCTGGAAACTCGATCGCCGATCTCGCGGCGGTCGATGCAGATCGCCTGGCCTCGGTGATGCGATTTGCTAACGCGGCCGCCGCCATTGTCGCCACTCGGGTCGGCGCAGCAGAAGCGAATCCGACACGGGCGGATGTCGAGAAATTCCTTCAGGAGCAGTAACCGACGAGCAACGCAGCCGCCGGCCCATTTTCAAAGCAACCCTCTGGACCTGCCGGCGAAACCCAAGGGATTTAGGAAACGGTACACTAGCTCAAACACGCAACATCTTCCGGCGATACTCTTCGTCGAGGCGATTTTCGATCCGGAAAACCTCCGTGGAAGGCATTGCCACACTACCGCCGAGAGAATGCGCCCCAACGAAAATCTCGGCGGCTTTTACTGTCATCGCCATGGCGACCCAAACGCTGTCCACCGATGCCCCGACCGTGATTATTCCGTGATTAGCCAGCAAGATTACTTTCGGCGGTTTCTTATGTTTGCCTAAGAAATCTCCGACCTCTTTGCGAAGGCGCTGGGCCAAAGTAAGACCCGGATCCTCATAAGGTATGAGCAGCGATACGGGTCCGCAGCAAACAACCTCATCCGGAAAACGCCGCTCAGTCGCGAACGAATTGCTGAGCGGCGAACAGAGGACCTGATTCACAGGGACCGGATGAGTGTGTCCAACGTAGTTGATGCCGGGAAGCGTCAGTAAATGAGCATGAAAAAATGTCTCCACCGACGGCTTAAGCGACGTTTTGTTAACCCTGGACTCCCACAAACAATCTTCAATTTCCTGTTCTGTGACATTTTCGCGATCTAAGAACGGCAAGAGCTTGTCGAAGTAACAATGCGTCAGTTCGATCTCAGTCAAAGTGCCAAGTTTACTGCCACTGGCTTTAACGGCGAAAATCTTTTCGTCGATGCGACCCGAAGCATTGCCCTCACCCAGAATTGTCCACTGCGACTTGCCAAATTCGTGCGAGAGTTCCAGCAGCCTTGCGTGTACGAGGACGTGGTTTTCTTGCGACATAAAATACCGGGCATGTTGTTTCGGCGACAGTGCACTAGATGTCGCCGCAGAAATGGACCTTCAATCCCAGTTCATTCATCACAGCAGCTTTGGTGAACAATGCGGCTTTCGCCCCTGGGCGGTCAGGCCCATAGACCACCTGGATGTGGTTTGATTTGTGCTGAGCCATCATTTGGTCACGACTGATGCCCTGCAACACGGCATGCATAATTGGCCATTGTGGAGTCGTCAACTGCCATCTTTCGTTCGTTTCCTCTGCGGGTAGTTCTACGACCTCAGCCAGCCCAGTATCAAAGCAGAGCTCTCCGCCAGCTATGTAAACACGACTCCAGACTATCCAGCCGGGCTTGCTTATGCCCTTGCAGGTTCCACCGCCAAGCCGGAAATACATCGGCGGCTGGCGCTCGCTGGAGGTACCTTTGTAACCTCCGATAAAATGAGAAGGAGGCGCGGCCCCGCTGATGAGGAAAACCCATACGTAAGCATCAAGCTCGGAGTTTTCGAAATGCCGGCCCCATCTGAGATCGTGAAGTGTCGTTTCGGGCGCGTAACCGAGTTGCACCCAAACCTTGTTCGTTATGAGGGCATCAAACCCCGCACATTCGTCAACTTCATTGAAATGGGGCAGGGCTTCTCCAGCGAAAAGCTCCTTACCCGTTTCCTGCTGATAGACAGGCGGGCGATCGACATTATTCAGCAACCCCTCCACCAAATCCGAAGCGGGTGTCAAATCCTTCAACCCCTGCTGGTATTGAATTCCAATCGTCGAACAGCCAAACTCATCAGCTAATCTTACGGCCGCGACGTACATCTTACACTGTTGCAGAACCTGGTTCTCAGTAAGGTCATTTTCTTCGTTCGGCCCAAACTGAAACTTGACGCCTTTCGTGACGAGCCAGTCGTAAATCCTTCGCGCTTCCTCATCAGGCACCGTCAGCATCTTGGCGAACAAACTGGATTGGCTGAGTCTCTCTTTGTAGACCCCCGTAGGATATAGAAGCTCTTCGGGAATTATCGCGTTGTACATCCCCATACAACCTTCGTCAAAGATTCCCATGATGCTCTGTTCATCCTGAAGTTTTCGCGCAATTTTCTCTCCCAATTTTTTGGACGAAGCGGGAACCTTTAAATCCTTGTATTTCAGGACATGTGATGTGTCGTGCTTCACCTTACCGTAATCGAGCCAGTCGCGAAGCTTCCGGGTAAAAAACTTGTCTTTGAAGTCTTCGCTCCAGAGCGTGCTGTACCTGACCCCGGCCTTTGTAAGGCTGCCGTTTAAGTTTAATAGTCCCACCAAACCGGGCCAGGTTCCGCTCCAGTTGGCGACGGTCAAGATAGGTCCTCTGTGCGATATCAATCCCCCAAGCAGATGCTGGCTATACTGCCAGACTGCTTCCGCCACTACGAGTGGCGCTTCTTTGGGGATCGACCTGAATACGCGCAATCCCATTTTCTGGCTGTCAATAAACCCGTGTCCTTTCGTCTCATCGAACGGATGCCCTCGCTTTACAGTCAAATCTTCCCGCTCAATCGCTTCGATTAGGGCTTTCTCCATCGCAGCTTGAGCAGGTTCACATTTTTGATTGGCCGACAATCGAAGATCGCCGTTGGCGACAAGGTACACTGTATTCATTTGCACTAGAATCCTTGAAAAGCAAAACTGGTTGCAGATGAGTCAAGCTCTTTTCTGCATCCGCACATTAATCATCAGGTGGTTTCGCTTTTCAAGGATTCTAGTGCACCGAGTCAACGACTGTTTACCACCAGCGAAATTGGCTCACAACCGCGTATGTAAGTAAAACGGTGATACAAACCATCAGGAAAAAGGTTATCCCGATCAGTAGCGAGACAAAGACCCAATCGTCCTTCGTAACGACATCCGTGTGGCCAGCATATCTCTGAAGGATTCGATAATTCCGGATATTCGGTTTGTACCAGAGGACGAAGAGATCACCGATTACGGGCACCATTCCAATCACTCCGTTGATCAGTATATTCAGCGCCATTCGCACAAGGGCGATCCTTGGCAATCGATATTGGACGCTCCGGTACAGCAAAGCCGCAGACATTAGGGATGTCGCCTGATCACCAAGAATCGGTATAAGACCGATAATGGGCTCAACCCCAAACCGGATTCGAGTTCCGGGAAAAACGAAAATCGTGTCGAGCAGGCGACTAGCAAATTCTATGAAAGGATCAGGACTGGAGTTTTGCCTTGTCCGACCCCACCGAGGCAGAACTTCCACTTCGACATATTTGGTTTGTTCGGGCGACTGTTCCGTTTTCACGGTGTACAACGGGAATTCGGGCGTGCGACCTCACCTCTAACCGGGTATCTCGCGCAGCATCTGTGCGTTTGTAGGAAATTTTTTGAGAAACGACAACAGCCGCTCGATCGCTTCCGGGGGCCGATGGCCGGCAAGTCCTCGCCGGATGGTATTAATTTTTTCCAGATCGTTCACCGCGAGAAGCAGTTCTTCGCGTCTGGTGCCAGACTTGAATATATCAATCGCGGGATAGATCCGCTGGTCGCTGACCTGTCGATCGAGAACCATTTCCATATTTCCTGTGCCCTTGAACTCCTGGAAAATGAGTTCATCCATTTTTGAGCCGGTTTCGATCAGGGCCGTGGCCATAATCGTGAGCGATCCCGCTTCTTCAGTATTTCGCGCGGCAGCAAAGAGTTTGCGCGGAATTTCCATTGCGCGGGAATCCATACCGCCGCTCATGGTGCGCCCACCGCCGGCCATCGCGTTGTTGAAAGCGCGGCCAATGCGTGTGAGCGAATCCATTAAGACAAAGACATCTTTGCCCGCCTCAACAAGGCGCTTCGCACGTTCGATCGCGAGTTGAGCAATGCGCGTGTGGCTCTTGATATCGCTGTCGTTCGAGCTCGCCATGATATCAGCCTGTGGAACCGTGCGCCGGATCTCGGTGACTTCTTCGGGTCGCTCATCGACGAGAAGTATAATCAACTTCATCTCTGGATGATTTTTCACAACGGCGCAGCCTATGTGTTGCAACAATGTGGTCTTTCCCGTACGTGGCGGCGCTACAATCAAGCCCCTCTGTCCTTTGCCAATGGGAGTCATCAGATCCATTACGCGCGTCGTGTATCGATCCGGTACCGTTTCAAGCCGAATCCTTTCCAGCGGATTGATAGATGTCAGCTCTTCAAAGACCGGCAAATTCCGGTAGCTTTCAGGATCCTCTCCATTAATCTGGGTCAGCTT